>JAIDTS010000033.1 GCA_029060585.1 Muribaculaceae bacterium | reverse complement strand
AACTGTTCTCCCTGGTTTACGTAGCGAGCCTCGTATCCCGGCAGAATGTCGGGATGCCAGGATATATCCGTAGTCACTGTCTTCGGACCTTTATATTTAGCGTCAATGTCCCAGGCTTTCGCATCGGGACGCACGAATGCCAACGCCACAAGCACCGGCACCGCAAGGGTAAGAATCTTTTTCATACCCTTATAACAAGGTCAGGGTTGTTTGGTTGCGGAGTTGTCGAGTTGTTTGGAGAGAAAACTGTTGACAAGGTTGAGAAGGGAGTCATGTCCTTGCGGCATGATCCAGATCTGAAACTGCGTGAAGCTTACGGGTGTGGAATAGTCGAGGTCTGGATACTGCGCCTTCATCTGTGCGGCGGTTTTCTCGTTGATTACGGTGTATTTCCAGGTTCCGTTAGCCACCTTCATTGCAAGGTATTCCTCGCTCAATTCCGGCTCTTCTACTATTGCAATATTGCCTCCTATCTCTTTTTGAAGGTTCTCCAGACGTCTTTTGGCTGCGCTTCCTTTCTCCACGTGTATGGTGTCGCCGTCAAGATCAAGGGAGCTCCTTGCAGACAGCGATCCGTTCCTGTCCCGTTTCTGAAGAAGCACCATGCGGTCGAGGTAGATATCTCCTGTAGTCAGATATGTATCTTTAAGGTACATGTCGGCTGGAAGTGAGGCGAGGATGTCATAGGTGCCGGTGCTGACTTTCTGCATCGCGTCTTCGCGGTCTATCACTGGGTGGAGCATCACCTTCACTCCGAGTTCCTTCTCAAGGTCCTTCAGAAGATGATAGTTGATGCCGATGATGGAATCGTTGCCGTCTTCGGAGGTCAGGACACGGTAACTGTTCGGCCCGTATACTACTGCGGCATGTATTGTGTCTTCCTTTACAGAGCTGTCTTCGGCGGCTCGCCCTTTCGACATATGTCGAAGTCCAAACATCGCTATGATTACGATTATCAGAAGAAGTCCGTAGACCGCTATCTGCATCGTTTTTGGTTTTGCGTTTCTTCTATTGTTTTCCATGATCGATAGATTGACCTCAATTCGCGAAATCGACGGCGAGTCCTATCTGGAAGCGTCGTGGGTTGATGGGGTAGTGGGGTAGCGAGAACTCGTTGTAGGCGCTTCCGAAGAGTCCTTGGTTGACGTGGCTCATCATGACGTAGAACCTGCATCGGTAGAGCCGTAGGTTGACATATGCGTTGCAGAAAGGATAACCGCCGAGCGAGGTCTCCTGCTGGTTGCAGAAGGTCATCGTGGCCGGCTGGTAGGTAAGTCCCTTGTATTTAGTATAATAGTCGCAGTCTACACCGGCCTGTACGTGAAGCACCTTAAAAAGGCGTGCCTGTATGAACAGGTTGCTGTAGACGCTGAGCTGTGGCAGCGGCACTATGGCCTGGTCGGAGGAGACTTGCCATGTGACGCGGTTATTCCAGTTTAAGATTCCGACCTTGAAATTCTGCTGCAGCCCGACAGACATTATCTGAACATTGCCGCCGTGCTGTCGTGGAAGAAAATCTTCGCCGAAGTAGATTCGGTTCTGTAGGTTTTCCACATCTATCATGGCTTTGGTTCTTGTCCATGGAATCTCAAGGCTTCCGCCGAACTTCACAGATCGGATTTTTCCGAAGTCGTTGTTCCAAATAAAGTGGTTGGAGACATAATGTTTTGTCAGCCAGTCCGGAGTTGAGTTATGGAATCCTCCGTGAGCCTCAATGCTGACCGTGTCGCCGAAAAGCGGGATATTGGTCATAATCTGACCGTCGATCTCGAGGTCGCCGACTGCGTCACCGCTGAGGCCGAAGCGCACGTCGGCGTTGTAGCGCAGGATCGAGCCATGTGCCTTCTCTATCCTTCCCCCGACAAAGAGGAAGTTCTGATTGTGCTTTGGATTGGGTATGACAGCCGGAAGGGTATTGGGATCTTCTCCGGCTTCTGTCTCGTCACCGGCTTTTGTTTCCTCCTGATCATCTGTATAGAATCCGTCGTTGGGCAGCGCGAACTGATTTAGCTGGTAGGTGGCGTAGGCCGAGAGTCCGAATTTCATCCATTTCCTGAATCCCTCGATCAGGTAGATTCCGACGGTATTGCTGAAGCTGTTCAGACGCGTGTTGTCTTTTGTCGTGCTGTTGTCGAAGTATGTGTTCGTCCAGAAATCCTGGTTGACGCTCTTCTCCGTAAATTCGTGGCGGTAGTGGCGATAGTCGAAAGTATAGAGAATCTTCATCACCGGGATGTATATGTCGCGGGTGAGGGTATCGTTGACTTGCTCTTCACTCCAGTAGCCGATCTTATAGGCGTGGTTCATGTAGAACTCAGCTCCGTTAAGCCTGTTTTTGGCAGTGGAAAGTCGGGTAGGAATACTCTTGTACTGAACCGAAGTGACGCCACCTTGCACCGACGCCGGGTCCGTGATATATCGGTCGTCGGTTATGCCGCCGTTCTCCAGATTCTGATGGGCGTATTGCTGATAGAAAGTCTGAAGCTCATAGCGGTCGCCAAAATAGTAGGCTGAGAGCCCGAAGTTGAAATTTTTGGCTGCTTGATAGTTGTAGCATCCTTTTGAGTGCAGGTAGTCTACGAATCCTCCTATGCCTATCTGTCGGTTGACGTTGCCGTAAAAGTCGCCCTGAAGGCGGTCCTGATGGTTTTCCGATGTTCCGCAGTAGTTATACTGCAGTATAGTGGTGGGAATGTAAGTGTTGTAGAATTTCTGTTTCGCGAAACTCGGCATCCAGAATCCCAGCGCATCGTAAAAGAGGAAGCCGCTGGGAGCCTCCCTTTCAAACCAGAGGAGGTTCTGTCCCGGCGATCCGAGGTTTCCGGTGGTGGCCCATGCGTCGCTCGCGAGAGTAGGAATGCTGCGTCGCTGGTAGTTGTATTGTGCAGTGTCTATCTCCGCCGGAACGTGGAATCCGAGGGGATATGTAAGTCTCCATGCCGAAGGTTCCTTTACGGTCTCCATCGGCTCTCCTTCGCCGGGCATTGCCTTCGGGTTCCAGTCGCGGTCGCCTTGTGCGAGTGCCCCCATTGAGCCTATGAACAACAGAAATATGAGGCAGCATGCACGGACAGCGAGGTCCATGATGCGGAGGAAAGTCGGATATGATAAGCGTTCAATGCGATTCATGACGCAAATTTACAAAAATAATTTCAGTTAGCCCACATGAATATTAAGAAAACGCTTATTAAAGCCACTTTCTTCTGATAATCAGAATCTGTATTGAAAGGAGGCGAGGATGGTGCGGGGTCGTATGCGAAACATATGTTCTGAGCGGGAGAGTGTGCCGTAGGTCACATATTCATATCTTCGTTTGTTCAGCATGTTGTTGGCGGTCAGTGAAAGCCTCACCCTATTGCTTGCTCTCCAGATGGCGGATGCGTCGAGTAATGTGAGATTCGCTGTATTACCCTCATGAAACCTCGTCATGAAGTGCTCGGCACCGAAGGTAAACTGTACGTAATCGTTTGGAATAATTGTGACGAACAGGTTTTGGTGAAGTGAATGGAAGTCGTTATGCTCTCCGTCGATTTCAAGTCTTGTGTATCCATAATCGGCCTCATAGGTTGTTGCGAGCCATTTTAAGATGCTTCCCTTGAAATAGGGTTTCACTTCTGTGGATGTCTGCCTGAAGGGAATCACGTTTCCGTCGCGCATCGAGGATGAGGAAGACGCATTGGCGTTGACATCGAAGCCTGCCACCATCCTGCTATGGCCGATTCCCTTGCTCATGCCCCCTTTAAGATACCATGTTTCACTATATGAAAGTCTTTCGGCATAGGTAGATATAATGAAATCTCCGATAAACTTCTGATTCTGCATGAGTGAGCTTTGGCGATAGCTGTAGCCGGCGGAAATATTGAAAAATAATGACTTTATGGGATTCCTGTATCTATACGAAAACGAGGCTCCGAGATCGTGCGAGTATCTGTCGGGATTTTGTGGTATGAGGAGATTCCTATAGTCGGATAGGATCGGAACATTGATGAAAAGGTAAGGGAGCGGAGAGCTAAGGTTGTAGGATAGGTATCCCGACAGTTCGGACTTGGATGTAAGCTGTTTCCAAATACTGTAGCGTGGTGATAAGTTGATGTAATCATGTTGTCCTGAAATGTCATAGTGTAGCCATTTGAAGGGTATCCTTAGAGACATTCTCCATCCGTTTCGCTCATAGTCTGTCTGGGGCGTTGCATAAATCATCGATAGAAAAGCCTCGTGCATACCACTGTTGTCGAAATCGCCCATATTGCTCAGGCGGGAATTCATTCGGCGAAAGTCAAGATCAACCCCCGCGGTGAGATAGTGTTTCCAGAATCGTGTCAACTTTCCGAAGCGTGTCTCGGTAGTGCTTCGCAATTCAGTGGTCGCTACACACTGGTGAGCATCCTCTTCGCCGGAAACGAGCAGTTGGTCGGGACGTCGGTTCAGCGAATTTCGCGAAGTCAGCATAAAGAGTTTCTTTTCATTTCGCTTTACGAGCTTCAGGTCGTTCTCTGCCCGTAACATCTTTCTGTCTACCGCCTGCGAAAGATTAAACGATCCGGTTATGTCTGAGTTTGATTTGTCAACTGCTCCGGATAATGTAAGCTGGTTTTTCAGGTAATAACCGCGCCTGTTGGTCTCGCTGTTGAACTGCAGCGAGACGTCATGGCTCTGTGTTCTTTGGGAATTATTCTGGACGAATGTAGGTATCTCTGTGCTGAAATAGTCGGTGGTTACTCCTGACGTGTAATCAAGCCTATCGCCCATATAGTTCAGTTTCAGACGCATCGAGGTGTCAGATGCCTTCCAGGCAGTAATGGCGTTTGCAAGCCACGACAGGTTGTCTCTGGTGCGTTTCTCCGAAAGGGGAACATTGATGAGGTCAGCGGTTATGTATTCCGGCCATAAAGAAGATGTATATTCCCAAGAGAACATTTCGCCGAAACTATGGTCGCGGATTTCTTTTGCAGGATTCCATCCCGTGTTGTCTGCCTTGAATGTGAACATATTCTGAACCTTTCGGGCCATACGCATTGCAAACAGTGATCCATCGAATAGAAGCGGCTGAACTCCTGTGGCAGCCTGCGCCAAGCCTACCCAGCGGCTTCGGGCGTCGTCCTTCAGTTTCAGGTTTATTCCTGCTTCTTCCGGAAACTCGATGCCTTCCAGGGCCTTGACCGGTTGATGGTTTTCCATTATCTCTACCGACTTCACGTCCTTATGTGAGATGTTGTTGGTGGCGAGTCCATACTGTCCGCCGATAAAGTCATTTCCGTCAAGATAGAACTTGTTGATTGGTTTCCCTTGATATTCAATCGTTCCGTCTTCCTTGACCTTGATTCCCGGAAGACGCTTGATGACGTCTATTATTGCGTTGTCCTTGGCATTAGCATATCTTGAAACATTGAAGACTAATGTATCTCCTTTTGCATATATATCCGGTGCCTCCACGATGACATCGTTCAGCTGCGTGAATTTCTGATTGAGGCGCACGTCCGACATGTCTGCCGATGCGGGGAGGCTCAGGGATTCATACCCCATGCTCCTGAAGGAGATGGAGTCAGAATCTGCTTTCAGTTTCAGGAAAAAGTGTCCGTCACGATCAGTGGAGGTGAATTCACTTTTTGCTTTTACGATTGCTCCTGCGATCGGTTCCCCTGTCTCGGCATCCTTGACCGTTCCCGTAAGTTCGCCCGGGTCTGCCGCCAGGGATGGCAGCAGACCGAGCAAAATAACGAAAATGATTAAAAAGAATCTGTTCATTTCCTCCAGTCTGGTTCTAAGTAGTCGTAGGAAAGATCCATCGGATCGTATGCGTCAAGCGCCGGATTTCCCGCTTCGTCATGAACTGTAATATGTATCCCGGCGGTCGCTTCTGTATATGCGTATGGATTTATTTCATACCGATGTTTCGTATCGTAATATTCTTTGCGGCTCACTTTATTGAACGGCACCTTATAGATTGTGATGGGACGGTTGGCTTTCGATTTTATTCCGATACATTCGAAAGTGTAGTGTCCGTTCTCGTCTGATGCTTTCATGATTAGTCCGGGTAGGCCGTATAGTTTCCAAGGTCCTTCGGTCAGCGGTATATCCTCGGTGTAGAAAGCTGTCCATTCCCTTCCCCGGAAACTGCACTTGGCACTCTGGCATTCGTAGCCGAGAACGTTAGTGACGGAATCCGTCAGTTCCCATTCCAGCTTCGGCATATCTTCCTCATAGCGGAACCAGTCCATGCAAATTTTCTCGGTATGGGTTAGTTTGCCCGAGGGATAGTTCTTGAAGATCGTCATGAACTCTCCGTTGTTAAGTTTCCCTTCGCTCGCGGCCTTATATAGCTGATCGTCTGACGTCCGCAATATTATGGAATCTACGGTCAGGTTTTTATAACAGGAGAATTTCGAGAGTCCGTCCGGCCCTATCTGGAGAAGCATGTCGTCGCTCGTGAAATTGTCTTCCAGTGATCCTGTTGTGTCTATACAGCAACGGTAGTCGTAGACGAATTCCATTGTCTCGTCTGCGATTGTTTCTGTTTCCGGCACTGAGTTTTGCGCTATGTGAAGCGTACGACGTTTTACTCCGCTTGATGTGAGAGTCGCGAAGATACAGATGATGGTGATGATAATAAAGATTTTCTTCATGTCTGTTTTATAATTTGTTGTTGAATTGGTGCTGTCGATTGACATTGCAAAGTTACATGAAATCATGTGTTGATGAAGAAAATAATCATTACTGAAAAATTATGGAATTATTACTGAATTATTACTGCCTCTCAATAACCTCCGTCAATAATGGATTTAATAAAGTAAATTTTGTAAATTTGCATCATGGAAAAAAGAATCAAGGCTCTTTATATAATCACGATCGCCGCTATACTTGCGTTTCTCGGGATGCAGGTCTACTGGCTTTATGGGCGATATGTTTTCTCTCTGGATGAATATGAGAGGAATCTTACGCAAAAGATTACCGAAAGCGTGGACTTGTACAATGGCTTCAGAGACTCGCAGATAAGAATGGAAGATTCCGGTGACAGTATCGGTTCGGAGATTTTATTCCCGGTCATAAGTCTGAGTATATCGAAGAGTGACACGGTTCGGACTTCGAGAAGAGTCAGTATATATTCTTATTCCTATTGTGATATTCTTGGCTTGGATTCAAATATCCCATTGACTCAGGATATGCGGGAAAAAGCAATAAAGGAAGTCTACGACCACAGCAGATATAAGGTTTATATGGCATATGACTCCGTGCATTATGACGCGACTCGGGCTAAAGATGAGAACGAGACCTGGTCAGCCGCTCATAATGTTGTGACAGCTAAGTACAAACCTTTTACAATTGAAGGTATAGATTCTGTACTTGGAAAAAATGGAATTGAGGCTGAGATAATTGTTTCGCAAGTGGACAGTATGATGTGGAATAGAAGTGTCAGACACAACGGTGGCATGTGGAATCCTAAACTGTCTGTTACAATTCCGTATTCTCAGCTTGAAGGCAAGGTTGTTGAGGTAAAATGTAAGATCGATCCTTTTGAGGTGCTTCCTATGATGTGGTCGACTCTTGTTGTGGTCTCTTTCCTGACCGTGCTGCTGATCATATGTCTTATTCTCCAGTTCAGAACTGTGTTGAAACTGTCGCGTCTTGACAGAATACGCAATAGCTTTGTGACGACGATGATCCACGAGTTGAAACGCCCCATATCTACGTTGAAGATGTGTGTTTCCGGATTGGAGAATGAACGCATGATGGAGGATAAAGATACAAAGCAAGAATTATTATTCGAGACAAGGAATTCCCTTGACAATCTTTCAGCCTATTTTTCAAAACTGCGTGACATAACTTTCAATACAGTTGAACAGATTCCGCTCTACATTCAGGAAGTGGGTCTGCGTGAAGTGTTTGATGAGGTGACTGACTCCATGATAGTTCTGAATCAAAAAAACGTGGAATTTATCAACAAAATTGATGAAACTCTTGTAATTTCCGCCGATAGGACACACCTTGTCAATATCCTGAGTAATCTTGTGGAAAATGCCGTTAAATACTCCGGCAGTCATGTTGAGATTAAGGCGGAGGCTTCTGTCAAAAACGGATTTGTCGAACTTCGTATCAGCGATTCCGGCAATGGCATACCTTCATGCGATCTGAGGCATATTTTCAAGCGCTTCTACAGGGGAAGAGCCGGAGGGGGAGAGCAACCCGGCATGGGCCTGGGATTGGCTTACGTGAAACTTCTTGTCGAGGCCCATGGAGGGGAGATTTCGGTGGAGAGTGTGGAAGGAGAGAGAACATGTTTCACTATAAAGTTGCCACAATGAGAAAGACCAAGATACTTTTGGTAGACGACGACCTCAAGAACTCGATGCTCCTTAAGCGTTTCATCGAAGCCGAGGGTTATGAGGTATTGTATGCCAACAATGGCCGGGTTGGTCTTGAGATGTACAGGGCGGAGCATCCGGATCTTATGCTGCTGGACATAAACATGCCCGAACTAACAGGTTTCGAACTTGCCCGTATCATCAGGGAGAAAGATCGACGGGTCATAATCTTCTTCCTTACAGACCGCACGGATAAGGTAGACCGTCTTCAGGGATTCTCCCTGAAGGGAAACGACTATATTCCTAAACCCTTCTATCCTGAGGAGCTTATGGCGCGGATTCGCGAGCGTTTTGACAGCATCACACTCAATCAGGATGTGGAGTATGTATTGGGCGACACCCTGTTCCGTCCCAATCTTTCATCCCTCACGTATGCTGGCGAGACTCATTCCCTCTCCGTACGTCAGACGGAGATTCTCCAGATGCTTGCCGAAAATGTAGGGCGTATCGTGGAGCGGGATGATATATTGGAAAGTATATGGGGAGATGCGAGCTATTCCAATTCCCTTGCCCTGAACGTACAGATCACCTATATCCGCCGCCTCCTCACCGACCCCCGCCTTTCCATAGTCTCGATCAAGAAAAAAGGCTATATCCTTAATGCCGATTAATCAAGATCATGCCCCTACCATTGAACTTCCATCAACTCGCTGGTATACAATATCCGCTATAGCGGCGAAGCCGGGCTCAGCCACGAATCAGCGTCGGCTAAGCCAATGACCAGGTAGCTGGCATTAATGAATACCAAAGAAAAATCCGCGTTCCATCCGGCCACATCCGCGCCTCCGGCAGGGCGAAGCCCGCAGCCGATCAGCGTTGAGCCCCCTCCTTTCCCATCCAACAGCACGACACCCCTACCGAAGCTGCCCCACTCACGCAATGCGGAGCGAAGCGAGCGAGCCTCTGCGCCCTCTGCTTCCGAGTGCCTCATCTTAAGACTGAAGACTAAAGACTGAAGACTTAACTGCTCGGCGAGCCCTCTGCACCTCTGCGTGAGTTTTTTCCACATAATGAAAGCACATTATATTATAACCGGATAATTTCGGCCGAGGCGTTTTTATACTGTCTCATCGCCATACCGACATCGGCGTTGATATATGTTGGGTCGCAGACCGTGTAGTTCTTTCCGTCGATGACGAAATAATCCCCGGCGACTTCGCCGTCAAACCTTACAGCCGTAGCCAGATGGTTGGGATATGCCACGAGCACTGTGTCGAGCCCGAGAAGCTCCCTGACAAGCACCGAGTAGAGTATAGCTCTGTCCTCGCAGTCGGAATAGGGGTAGTGGAATGTCTCGTCCGGGAAAAATGGACGTTCGTATCCGAATTGGTCTCCATCCGTCATATATTTAAAGGCCTTCTGCACGAAATGAAGAAGGATGTTTGCAGCCTCCCTCTCGCTTTTTCCTTCGATAGACATTCTCAGTTCCGGAAAAAGCTGCTCCCTAACCTCCTCGCTCAGAGAGGCATTGGAATAGATGTTCCAGTGGCTGCTGAGGGGATAATCGTTGTAGAAATTTATCAGATTACTGTTGACCGTTACCTCCACGTCTATCTTTGCGGGCCTTTCTATAGTGAAATGCCGCGAAGGCTCCTCATTGATCGGGAGTTTCGGTTGTCTTGAAAGAGCTAACGAGAAAAACTGCTCACGTGGAAATTCACGGTCAAGGAGATGGATAGGCCCCTGTTTGCCGTCTCTGTCTATGATATAGTATCTCAGGTTTCCATTCGGTATATAGCTGAAATTGTAGATATTCTCGCTGCTGGGAATCAGCAGTAGTAGTCGGTCGTCTCTTCTTCCAATTCTCACTTTGTAGCCAGACTGTGTCAACAGAAACATCTGGAGCAGGGTAGCGGCGTTACGGTCTCCGGGACATAGGGTATTGGAAAGATTCTCGACGAGGCGCAGATAACCCCAGTCGGGAAGACAAAGCCTATCCCTCAGGTCGACGCAATGCCTTACAAGATCTACAGTCTCTTCAGATGTCAATCGGTTCCATGCATCGGCGACACTGTTCTCGTCCGCTCCGTTGAGCGTTACGCGTACCGGCTTATTGAAAGGAATGCGGCATAGACTTCCGTAATAATTAAATGCTATCTCTTTCCCCGGGTGTTTAGGCGGTCTTATCGCTATCGGATCTGAAGGAAGCGTCGGAGTCACTTTTAACTCCGGCTCCTCTCCATCGAATGAAGGCAACAGTGCAACCGGCGGTGCGGGAACATCCGGAACTGGGATGATTTCGGCAAATGGCAGCTTATCGTTGGAGGGTTCATCCTCCGGATTCGCGACCGTAGGCTCGGGAGGCTCCGGGAGTGGGGGAGCGGGAACCGGATCCTCCGCCTCATGCCTGTCCCATTTCCCCCGCATAAACTCAGCAAACTCCTGATTGACCCGGTTCCGGTATTCCTCAAACTCCTTCCTACTTGTCTTTACATAATGTCCAAAATCTTTCCAGGCATTATCCACATACTTGTCAAAGTATGTATTTTGCGCATACAAAGAATTTGTACTTATACCAATAGCGAACACTAAGCTTATCGCTGATGTGACTCTTACATACTTCATGTCTTATTGATTATAAAGAATGCTCTACTCACTGACTAAAAGCTATGTTTAGCTTCTCAGTAAGTAGAGCATCAATTTAGTTGATTTTTCAGAATTCTAAAGTTAATGCCATAGCTGGTGAACCTTCCGGTGATAATGTAGGTAATACTGAGTATTTTTTGCAATCATCCAGTTTATGTACGAGGATTCTCCTTGCTCCGGGAGATACGATTGCATCCACCAGATTATATACATAGAGAGCTCCAATTGCACCGATACATATATTCCTTCCTGTTGCAAAATTATCCCTACGCGTAGCATAGGCCCGCTTGTTTTCAGCAAGGTGTGTCTTTAGAATCTTATTGGCATAATCCGCTCTCATGCAGTCCATGTAAACAGTCGCTCCTATCAAAACCGCAGTTCCGCTGAGAATTAGGCTCCCCTTGAGAGTTGATCCCTTATATAGTTGTCCCCAGCCGGGAACTATAGCTGATCTCCACAAGCCGGTCATTCCGTAGTGAGTTGTTTTCTCTACATTGTCAAAATAAGGAGTCTGGTCCATCTCTGATCTCGCATAAAGTGTCCATAGATGGTATTTCCCATCATTTGATAATTCCCAGTACTCATCAATCTTGACTCCCTGAACTTCAGCATCTTTCCCTTTTATCGTACTTTGAATAGAAAAGTGTGAGGTTGTGATATCGTTAGACTTGCCATTGATAACACTGGAGAGCTCCTCTTCTTCAGTCTTATAATCGGTTTTTACTGAAACTCCTTTTTCGAAACCGGCATCCTGAATTAAAGAATTAAAGCAATCTGTTCGGGCTTCATTTAAAGAATTGCCAACCCCTCTTTCAATTTTGTAGCTGAAAGTGTTGTTCGACCGAACCGGCAGTGAATTTAACCACCTTGGTTTGATATTGTCAGATTTATCATTGGCTACGGTTATTTCGCAACCAATGATAATTACTGCTACGAAAATCAACCATTTTTTCATTCGAATCCTTCCTTTATAAAGTTTGAGATTTCGTTACCGTATTGTGC
>JAIDTS010000329.1 GCA_029060585.1 Muribaculaceae bacterium | reverse complement strand
CGCGACGGCAGCATCAAGCACTGCATATTTAAGGAGATCATCAACTTCTTCGAAGACCAGGACGTAATGGTCTTCAACGACACCCGTGTCTTTCCGGCACGCCTTTTCGGCAATAAGGAGAAGACCAACGCTAAGATCGAGGTGTTCCTGCTTCGCGAGCTCAATGAGGCCAACAAATACTGGGATGTCCTGGTGGAGCCGGCCCGAAAGATACGTATCGGCAACAAGCTTTATTTCGGTGAGGACGACTCGATGGTAGCGGAAGTGATCGACAATACTACGTCACGTGGACGCACGCTGCGTTTTCTTTACGATGGGCCCCACGACGAGTTCAAAGCCGCCCTCTATGCCCTCGGCGACACTCCGCTTCCCGACTACATCACCCGTGATGCCGAACCCGATGACGTAGACCGTTATCAGAACATTTTCGCTACGAAGGAAGGTGCGGTGATGGCTCCTGCGGCAGGCCTTCATTTCAGCCGTGAGCTCATGAAGAGGCTTGAGATAAAAGGTGTGGAACGTGGCTTCATCACCCTTCACTGTGGACGCGGCAATTTCCGCGACATCGACGTGGAAGACCTCACAAAGCATCGTATGGATTCCGAAGAGATGTTCGTTGAGGAGGAAGTGGTGGAAATGGTCAATGCCGCCAAAGACCGCGGATCGCGCGTCTGCGCTGTCGGCACGTCTACGATGCGTGCCCTCGTGACGGCTGAATGCATGAACGGGCATCTTATGCCTTTCGAAGGCTGGACCAATAAGTTTGTCTTTCCTCCCTACGATTTCACTGTCTGCGACTCGATGGTCTCCAATTTCCATCTCCCTTACAGCACTCTGCTCATGATGGTGGCTGCTTTCGGAGGCTACGACCTCGTGATGAAGGCCTACGATGTCGCTGTCAAGGAAGGTTATATGTTCGGAGCCTACGGCGACGCCATGCTCCTGCTTCGGTAGTTGATAGGTTGTTGGGTTGTATGGTTGTGAAGAAAACTTAAAAACCTCATAACTTCATAACACAATAACCTAACAACTCTAAGATATAGTTAATTAAGTTTAAGGGTGGAAATTTTTTTGCCTTAAACTCTTGACAAAGCCATATTATTGTATTATCTTTGCATCGTGTTTTTCATGGTATTAGATTTAAGGTTAGAGGATAGTTGTCGTGAGACAATTATTCCTTTTTTTTTATGCGAACAGTTCCTTGAGGATTTCAAGCGATTTGAGGCGGTCGCTTCCGGGGAAATGACAGCCGTAATAGCGCAGTATATTGTCGAGGATCTCCGAACGCTCATGCCCGTTCAGACGGAATCTCCTGCTGTTGGCGTAGTTGATTCTCATCAGGGTGGGGAGAGCCTTTGACCGCTCTGCGTCTATCCTCAATCCTCTGGTCCCTCCCTGTAATGAGAAGGGGAGTGCCATACGTCCCGATTTCATATCGAATTCCATTCCTTCTGCATATCCCTCCAGGTCGGGATATATGCCGGTCAGGCGCATGAGCCCGATCAGGAACGCTATGTGGAAGTTGGCTATAGATGTCTCGTCGTCCGTGGCGTCCAGCAGCCTTATCGACTGCATTATGAAATCCCATAAAGTAGGTTCCGCGGGAGAATCATGGAGCAGTCTGTTGAGGAATTCTGAGAGAAACATGACTATCGTCATCTTCATGGGCTCATAGTAGATAGTACGCCAGATTTCTCCCCTTGCTACGGTCGAGGGGATATGGAGTTCCCGTGTCGGATTTATGCTTACTTGCGCCTCGATAATACTTAATGGCTGGAAGCATGCAGCTGTCTGCCGGCTCTGCCTTGAGGAGCCGGCCGGGGTGAGGAATGCTATGCGCCCCCGCTCACGGGTGTATATGCCTGTGACGTTGTGTCGGTCGCTGTGGCGGACCGTAGCCAATACTATTCCTGTTATCTTTTCTTTCACTTCCTTCAATAACCCCATAGCCTTTTAAACTCCTAACCCCTTAACCCTTAAGTTTCGCAAGTGAAACTTAAATAAAAAAAGATCTAACTCTTTTCACAAAGAATTAGACCGAAACCTTAATCTTAATTTAATACTATGAAAAACACACTTGCAAAGTTAATGCTTTTTTTTGAATCTACAAATATTTTTAATGAAAATTTTCAAAAAAAATCGTGGATTTCAATTTTTGATGTGATAGGGCGTTATATATATATGTTAAAAACCAACAACATTTCAGAATAAAGGAATATGAAGAAATACAATATTGCGGTAGCAGGCACAGGCTACGTTGGGTTGTCCCTCGCCACGCTGCTCGCACAGCGCAACCATGTGACGGCCGTAGACGTCATACCAGAGAAGGTAGACCTCATCAACAAGCGCATCTCTCCCATTCAGGACGAATACATAGAGAAATACCTCTCGGAAAAGGATCTCGACCTCACTGCTACGCTCGACGGAGCCGCAGCCTACCGCGACGCTGACTTTGTGGTCATCGCTGCCCCCACCAACTACGACTCTGTCACCAATTTCTTCGACACCCACTGCATAGAAGACGTCATCGACCTCGTCCTTTCGGTCAATCCGGATGCTGTCATGGTCATCAAGTCGACGATACCTGTGGGTTACTGCCGCTCGCTCTATCAGAAATGCGCCAATGCCGGAGTCCGGAAATTCAACCTGATGTTTTTTCCTGAATTCCTTCGCGAATCAAAGGCATTATACGACAATCTATACCCATCACGCATCATTGCCGGGGTTCCAAAAATGATTGAGGATCCCCGCTATGCGCATGAAAACGACGCCATCCTGCAGGTGACAGACCTTAAGGCAATGGATGAGGCTGCTCGTACATTTGTGGCCCTACTCGAACAGGGTGCGCTTAAGAAGGATATTCCCGTGCTCTACATGGGAATGAAGGAGGCTGAGGCCGTGAAGCTCTTCGCCAA
>JAIDTS010000328.1 GCA_029060585.1 Muribaculaceae bacterium | reverse complement strand
CCTTGCGGAGCGAATATCTTGCGCATTTCTGCGGGGGTTCCCTGCTAAAGCGATGCAAAATTACTGCTTTTTTCTGAGTTGACCAAATTTTTTGGGAACTTTTTTCAAAAAAATAATTTTAAGAGTAAATTTGGGGGCTACGCAGTGCGGGGGAGAGCTGGAGCTCTCCCCTCCTACGGCAAGGGATTCTTGAGATTTTTGGGGCTAAATTTGCGGGATTGGATTAGAATCGTTAATTTTGGGACATGAAAACCATAATCATCGCAGAGGCCGGAGTCAACCACAACGGAGACTTCCAGACCGCAAAGAAAATGATAGACGCAGCCAAGGAGGCTGGCGCAGACTATGTGAAGTTCCAGACAGCCGTTCCGGAACTGGTAATCTCCGTATTCGCGGAGCAAGCAGAATACCAGAAGGAGAACACGGGTATCGTCGAGTCTCAGCTCGACATGTGCCGCCGCATCCATCTCCCTCTCTCAGCGTATAAGGAACTGAGCGACTACTGCAAGGAAGTGGGCATAGGATTCATGTCGACTCCTTTCGACCTTACCTCCATCGACCTCCTGGCAGAAATCGGACAGGACTATTTCAAGATACCCTCTGGAGAGATAACCAATCTCCCCTATCTGCGCAAGATCGCCGAGAAGGGGATTCCAGTTATCCTTTCTACAGGGATGGCGACTATAAAAGAGGTGGAAACAGCATTAAAGGTGCTGACGGGAGAACATCACACCACACCGGCAGGATTCAAGCCTACGCTTACCTACAACGACATTATAGTGCTGCACTGCAACACCCAGTATCCGACTCCCTACAGCGACATCAACCTTCGTGCAATGCAGACCATGGCGGAGGAGCTATTCGTCAAGACGGGCTTCAGCGACCATTCACTTGGCATCGAGGCTCCTATAGCTGCCGTAGCCATGGGAGCATGCGTGATCGAGAAGCATTTCACTCTATCACGCGAGATGGCCGGACCAGATCACAAGGCCTCTCTCGAACCGGATGAACTCAAGGCAATGGTGACAGCCATACGCCATATAGAGGAGGCTCTCGGCGACGGAGTGAAGCATGTGACGGATTCAGAACGCCCAAACATCAATATCGCCCGCAAAAGTATCGTGGCAATCAAGCCTATCAAGAAAGGGGAAATACTGACTGAAGAGAACATCTACGTGAAACGTCCGGGCAATGGTGTCTCACCTATGCTCTGGGACCACGCGATAGGATCGGAAGCTATACGCGACTTCGCACCCGACGAGCTGATAGAACTGGAATAAGTCTCCTATGATAGCAATAGCCACATCCACCCGGGCAGACTGGGGACTTCTGAGCCCGCTCGCAAAAGAATTGCAAAAGCGCGGAATTCCTTACACCGTCCTTGCTTCCAACATGCACCTAATGCCGGAAATGGGGATGACTGTAGACGATATACGGGCTGCAGGGGAGAATCCCGTAGAGCTTGCAACAGCCGGAGCCACCATATCCGAGACATTGGCCAATTCCACACGCATGCACGGCGAATGGTTTGCCGAAAACAAGCCTGACGCGGTCATAATACTGGGCGACCGCTACGAGATGTTAGGCGTAGCTTCAGCGGCAACAGTCAACGGCAGTCCCATCATACACATAGCAGGAGGAACAGTCTCAGAAGGGGCAATGGACAACGCGATACGCAACGCCATCTCCCAGCTTGCCTCGCTGCATCTGACGGAGACAGAAAAGTGCGCCGCGCGACTGGAGGGTATGGGAATAGACAAAGGGAACATTATCGTCAGCGGAGCCATAGGTGTGTGGAATACCCTTAACGTGCCGCTGATGAGCCGTGAGGAACTGCAGGAATCGCTTGGTAGGAAGTTGCCTGAGAAGTTTTTTGTCGGCACGCTTCATGCGGCGACGCTCGACAGCATTCCGCCTGAAAAGCAGATGGAGGAATTTCTTGCAGGGATAGAGGGATTTATGGAAGCACGACCCGGTTATGGAGCGATTCTCACTTATCCTAACAATGATACAGATCCCACTCCGCTTATCGCGATGCTCAAAGATTTCGAGGCGCGGCATCCTGAAAGCGTCATCGTAGTGCCGTCGCTCGGAATGCGGCGTTACCTGTCGGCAGTTGCTCTTTCCGAAGGAGTGATCGGCAACAGTTCGAGCGGGATTGTGGAAGTAGCATCATTGGGAGTTCCTACGCTTGATATTGGCTTACGCCAGAATGGACGGGAGCGGGCAGTCAGCGTGATTCACTGCGATGCCACACGCGGGGCGATCACGATGAGTCTATCACTTATCACCACTCCGATGATAAAGGGAGTGGCTGCGAAAAGAGTGAATCCATATTATCATGCCGACACGCCCGCAGTCATGGCAGATGCAATTGAAGAATGGCTGCGTAACAAGTACACCCAGCATTAAATTAGAACATCTTATCCTTAAATGAAGACATTATATCTGATACCGGCGCGGGGAGGGAGCAAGGGGATACCGGGGAAGAACATCAAGGCTTTCTTGGGGAGGCCGCTGATATGCCACACAATCGACCAGGCCCGCGCGGCAGGGGCGGATGACTCGGATATATGCGTGAGCACAGATTCGGAGGAGATCAAAAAGGTAGTGGAGGATTATGGACTCAGGGTGCCTTTTATGAGGCCCGAATATCTCGCTACTGATACCGCCGGGACTTACGGAGTGATACTGCATGCGCTCGAATGGTATCTGGAACACGGAGTGGAGTATGAGCGCGTGGTACTTCTGCAGACCACCTCACCCTTACGCCGTCCGGAAGACATCACCGGGGCAATCGAGGCTTGGAAACCGGGGATAGACATGGTGGTCAGTGTATGCGAGGCCGCTACAAACCCCTATTACAACGCATTCGAGACGGACGCGGAGGGGAACCTGCACATCAGTAAGGGCGACGGACACTACACGCGCCGCCAGGATGCCCCTAAGGTGTGGGAATACAACGGGGCGGTCTACGTCATAGATGCCGCATCGCTACGAAGGATGCCAATGTCGGAATTTCCGGTAAGGCGTCCATACATTATGCCTGCGGAACGTTCGGTGGATCTTGACACTCCGGCAGACTGGGCGAGGGCAGAGCAGCTTGCTTTCGGCGACGGCGACGCGCCAGTCGCTTGCGGTGCTCCTCAAGCATAGCACGATGTCGCGCGGCACGTTCCTTGCGACGTTGAGACTTCTCGGCCTGCTGCAGCTCCTGATGCTCCTTATGAGCCTCCTGCTTAATTCTGCGCTCCTTCTGCCTACGGGCCTCCCCCCTACCCTGAATGATGCCCTTCACATCCTCGGCCAGAGCCTTATCCATACCCATGTGCTTTAGGAGTCGACCTGTCATGAGGCCGCCGATATGCTCGTGACGAGGATATCGCATAGTGCCGGACTTGTCTCGCACCCCCGCGCGCAACATACCGACGTTGCCGAAGAAAGCCGCAAGACGCTGCGCCTCATCTTCCACCCCTTCTTCCTCAAGCTTGCAGACGGCATCAACGCCCATCTCAAGAAGTGTTTTGTCGCCCGGTTCCGGAACAGTGTCGGAAAGCTCACGCATCAGCTGATTCATATACTTAAGGCCCCCGATCTCCGCCAACGTTCCGAGCGAATCGCGGACATTACGACCGAAAAGCATCTTCCGGAACTCCGCGCTCCAACGCTCCCTGGAGACAATCGACAACCTCTCGACGCTTGCCTTCAAGGCCTCCATAGTAGCCTCATCGACCTTCCATCCGAATCGGGCGGCGAAACGGAGGCAACGCAGTATACGTACGGGGTCATCGTCAAACGTCTCATACGGATCGAGAGGAGTACGAATCACGCCCTCACGAATGTCGTGGATTCCGCGACCTGTCATGTCGAGTATCTCGCCCGTCTTTATGTTGCGATAAAGCGTATTGACCGTGAAATCACGGCGAAAACAGTCTTCCTCTATGGTGCCATTTACCACTTCAGGGCAACGGCTTGTCTTGTCGGTATACTTCTCAGCCCTCGTCTGCACCACCTCGATCTCCTCCTCGGGAAATTTCCTGAGACGCAGCTTCGCAGTGCCGAACTTACGGAACAGCACGGGCATCTCCACCAGATACTTATGGCGAAGGAGCCACATGGCAAACTTCACGCCGCCGTCAGG
>JAIDTS010000327.1 GCA_029060585.1 Muribaculaceae bacterium | reverse complement strand
GGACAGTGGACCGTCAGGCCTCAGGCCTGTCGAGGGCGATTTGCGATGCGCGTCATGCTTTTCCGGGATGCGGGGTATGGGCGTGCCGACAGTGGACCGTCAGGCCTCGGGCCACCGTGAGGCAACGCCATCCAATGGTAGATGGTCAAAGACCGGTTATGAATGACTGATTACTGCATGGCAGATTATTAAAGATAAAATACAAAATATTAAAGATTAAATATTTACTTTAATAATGGAGCGGCAGCCATTTTCATTCATGCTCTGCTTGTCTTTCCTCCTCTGAGGAAGACGATATGGATGCAGAGACCGTTGGATTTTGTTTCCGAGTGCAAAGATAGTCGGTTTGACTGCCTAAATTGAACAGTGTGTTGTTAAATAATGTTAAGAGTGTTAAAATTATTATGACTAAATGAAACTAAAAATTATTGTTCAAATTGGTGCATTGTTGCGTATAAATGGCCGTGATTTTTGCTTTTTATTGGTTTTTTTGTAACTTTGCATCCGAATTTGAACCAAAACCTGAAGATAGTTCGTGAAGATCGGCGATGTTGATGCTGGTTTTTGCCCTATTTTCGTATTGACAAGACAAAAATTACAATAACGATACGCTTATGAAACTAACTGTTAGAAACGCAGCATTCGCCCTTGCTCTTTGCGGCCTCGCCTCTTGCGCCAACGAGGCACCTTGGGGGAATGGCAACAGGACAGGTGAAGGCTCCGTCAATCTCAATCTTACTACGAGCAATGAGATTTCTTCAGCAGTGCCGGAGGTGAGAGGTGTCTCCACTGAGATTGTGACTCCTCCGGTAGAGGATTTTCAGATAAGGATGGTCAAGGATGACGGAACTGCCAAGACCTGGAGCAGCGTTAAGGATTTTGTAGATGAAGCTTCGTTTTCAGTAGGAGTTTATACTATAGAGGCATTCTATGGAGTTCCGGAGGCTCAAGGTACTATAAAGGATGATGAGAATGGTTACGAGTATGCGTATTATTATGGTGTGACAGAAGATGTAACTGTCCTTTCGGGTCAGACTACCGAAGTCGAGCTTCGTGCCGGTCTTGCCAATGCGATAGTCGAGATAGAATACGCTGATGAGTTCAAAAGCTATTTCAAGGATTGGCAGACTACTCTTCAGACTGACGGCAACTCCCCCGTGAATCTTGGAAGCAGGGAGGCAATGAATTATGTAATTCCTGGAGATGTGGCTATCACCATTGCCGCTGAGCAGCAGAATGGACGTAAGCTGACATTGAATCCGGGAAAGTTCAAAGCCGAGGCCAAGCATATGTATAAGATGCGTTATAATATATATAACGGTGAAATCGGAAATAAACAGTTGGTGATAGAGTTTGACGAGAATTTGGAGCAGGAGCCGATCGTCATCGACTTGTCGGACGAACTCGGTAATACCGAGCCGCCGCAGATAACAACCGAGGGTTTTGAGAACGGTCAGAATTTCGCTGCTCTTGAAGGTACTCAGTTCAATGGCAAGATTAAATTCAATGTCGTGGCTCCGGGTCAAATTTCGGAAGCAAGTCTTACTATAAAATCTGATAGCTACAAACCATCGTTCCTTAAAGATGGGGTTATTGATCTGTGCACGGCAGATGCGTCTGACCAGAGCGCGATGGAAGCAGACGGAATCAAGGCCATCGGTTTCTTTAAGAATCCTGGAGAATTTGCCCAGCTTGATCTTACTGAACTCTGCAAGCATCTCGAAGCTGGCGAACATAAGTTTTTCTTCAAAGTTACCGATACTCATGCTCAGACGGTGGAACCTGTTGAAGTTTCAGTCGCTGTGATTCCTAAAGAGATTTCGGCTGCTGGACAGGAGGCACTTTATGGAGATGGATATGCAGATATAATTGTAAGTTATAACGGTCCGGATCCCACGGCTCCCGGCAGCAATCCGTTCAGCTTTTCAATACAAGGTGACAAGGGATTTGAGCCGGTCGAGGTTATCTCGATAAATGGTCAGCCTGTGACGCGTTCAGAAGAGTTCCCGGTGCACGATTACGTGTATAGGGTGGCAATGCCTTTGTCTGATAATGATGCGCCGGAGGTAAAAGTGTATTTCAATAATCAAACAGGTGATCCGGCTGCTACGACGACGATACCATTCAAATATCCGGATTATAATATTCAGATCGATGCGATGGCTAAGTGCATCAGATTTAAAATTGATGAAAGCGATACTGAAAAACAATACCGCTTATATAAAAAGATTCATGTTTTCTTAGACGGAAACCGTATAGATTCTAAAAATCTGAATTATGATGACGAAACCGGAATAATTACGATTCCGAATCTAACCCCCGCTTCAGGTTATGAGATCAAGACCACTCTTGAAACCGCTAAAACACCAAAGGCTTTTGGATCTACCAATACTGTTACTACAGAAAGTGAGCTTGGTGTGCCAAATGGAGATTTTTCGACTTCATATGAATCGATAAATAGGCGATTACTTGTAGGTGGAGAGTGGAGAGTTACTTTATTTACAAAGCATTATACATATTGTACAATGCGTTATTCTGAACCTACTAAATGGTCCTCAGTTAATAAAAAAACATTTTATTATACAAATGAGGATAATGCAAATACTTGGTATATGGTAGCCTCTACTTATTTGGATAACGATGGTGTTGTAGTTAGGAGTGTTGCTTATGATCATGATGGAAAACCACTAGAGTTAACGGGAAGTGCTGCTGGTACAACTTATTATAATACTAACACCCCGGATCCTAACTCGTTGGAACATTGTGCTGGAGAATTATTTTTAGGTTCATATTCTTATGATGGAAATAATGAAAGCAGGAATTATGGTGAGCCATTTACATCTAGACCTAAAACTTTTACATTTAATTATAAATATACGCCTTTTGGGGAAGATAACGCAGAAGTTGAGATTCAGTTGCTTTCTTCGGATGGAGTGGTAATTTCGGAGAAAAAAGAAAAACTACTTTCAACAAATGTTTTAGAAGAATTCTCATTAAGTATGCCTGACTATTTATTTGGAGCAAAAGCATCTGAATTAAGGATTCGTTTTGTTTCTTCTACTCAGGATCCAATACAAACAAAGATTCCTTCAGGAAATGAATTAAATGAAGGAAAAGGAGATAATAATAAGGATATTGATGACAATTCTGCTCATGCTCTATCTGTAGGCAGCGTGTTGAAATTATCCAATTTAAGATTTAATTATTGATAATTTATTGAGAAATGAAACTAAAAAATATATTCTGCATTGCAGCCGCAGGTCTGGGTGTGGCATCTTGCGCTAACGAGGCTCCTTTT
>JAIDTS010000326.1 GCA_029060585.1 Muribaculaceae bacterium | reverse complement strand
CATTCAGGCGATCCTAAAGCCTTGGAAGAAGCACACGACTTCCTTCGTCCGGTGCTGGTGTCGTTCATCGGATGCACCAACGTTCTCCTTCAGGGAGTGACTTTCGAGAATTCCCCGGCATGGAACGTTCATCCGTTGCTGTGCGAAAACCTCATCGTCGACAATGTGAACATCCGTAATCCCTGGTATGCCCAGAACGGTGACGGCATAGACATAGAGTCATGCACCAATGTGCTCTTGGTCAATAGCAGTTTCGATGTCGGCGACGACGCCATCTGCATGAAGAGCGGCAAGGATAAGGACGGTCGCGACCGCGGTGTTCCTTCCTCCAATGTTCTTATCGACGGCTGTACGGTATATCACGGTCACGGCGGATTTGTGATTGGCAGCGAGATGTCGGGCGGATGCAAGGATGTCGTGGCGAAAAACTGTGTTTTCATCGGCACTGACGTAGGCCTCCGCTTCAAGTCGACACGTGGACGCGGCGGCGTAGTGGAGAATATCTATGTCGACAACATCAAGATGACCGATATCCCCGGAGAGGCTTTGATCTTCGATATGTATTATGGTATTAAGCCCGGTGCTCCGGTGCCTCCCGTAACTGAAGAAACACCCTCTTTCCGCAATATCTTTATAAAGGATGTGACATGTCGCTCAGCAGGACGCGCAGCACTCTTCAATGGCCTCCCGGAGATGCCGATGAAGAATGTGGTGCTTGAAGACTGCCGATTCCGCGCCGACAAGGGCTTCACCCTCAATCACGTCGATGGCCTGACTATGAAAAACGTCACTGTTGATGTCCCCGGTGAGAAGATCACCTACGGCGACGGCGTCAAGAACGTAGTCATCAATTAAGATTTGAGGTAGGGACGCACTGGCTCGTGTGTCCGCTATATGTATGAATTTACAACGATTAAGCTCGGAGAGCTGATAATTATGATAAAACCCCAGGCTTCCGCCTGGGGTGATTTCGTATATATCAGTAGCCTCGGAGAGGCGCTTTATGGTATCGGACTCTTATATTAGCCCAAGTATCTGATTCGCGGCGTCCTTCGTGTTGACTTTCGGTATGATCTGCTCTACAGTTCCATCCGGTGAGAGGAGGAAAGTGGTGCGCACGATGCCCATGTATTCGCGTCCTGCCATCTTTTTCTTCTGCCATACTCCTGCAAGCTGGCAGAGTGTGGTGTCTGTGTCTGCCACAAGCGGGAACTTAAGTCCGAATTTATCGATGAATTTCACATGGCTTGCCGCGGAGTCCTTGCTTACGCCGATCACCTGATAGCCCTTGGCGGCGAGCTCGTCAAGCCCGTCGTTGAGGCTGCATGCCTCGGCTGAGCAGCCGGGGGTATTGTCTTTCGGATAGAAATACAATACGAATTTCTTACCGGGATAGTCGCTGAGCTTTACTTCTTTCCCTTGGGCGTCAACGCCCAGAACGTCAGGGAATTTATCTCCTATTTCCATAATTGATTATTATTTAGGTGCTTTGAGTTTATTCATGATTTATCATGATATATCATGCTTAATCATGATGTATCATGGCTGATTAACATCATTAATTATAACAATCTCAATATCTGATTTGTCTGCAATAGGTAAAGATTCTTTCCAATCAATGATTTTCTGGTAAAGGATGTTGCAAATGTCTTCTCTCCCTACAATGGTGTCAATTCCTCGCCAGACTGAAAGCAACGAGAGCATTTCATGGCTGACGGCACTTTCATCCTCAATATCTAACCGATGGAAGCGGATGCCGTGGTCGTGGGCCATCTGTCTGCCTGATACTTCGTCGGAGTCAAATACTGCCACACGACAGCCCATTTTGCGGAATTCGAGAGCTTTCTCACGGGCGAGCCCACTGCATCCTCCCGCTACTACGACACGTCGTGCTTTCGGCTTTATGCCCGGGATTGCCTTTTTTATAGCAAGCCTTCCGCTCCGCAGCTCCTCCATCCTATTTTCAAGATAATTGTCGGCCATTTATTTTTGTTTTAAGTAGCTAAGGGAAATTAATGATATGATAGATGCGAGATAATTTTGAGGCAGCTTGGTCGCGGAGTAAAGGAGCT
>JAIDTS010000325.1 GCA_029060585.1 Muribaculaceae bacterium | reverse complement strand
CTCCGTCCTGCGGAAGCCACCATCACTCGCTATAGCCTCAATCGTAAGATTGCACGTATCCCGCATGGCGCGCCCTGCCTTATCTAAGCGATTGGTGCTGATTATAGTCTTGAAATTATCACCCCTTTCATTGATGACCTGCGATACGTACTTTGCCTTAGAGCCGCACAATTCCGCCAGACGATCGAGAGAGAAATCCGGATCATATATCTCCGAAGAATGGTCCAGGACATCCATGACCGCTTCCCATAATGATTCCCTCATATCGTCAGTGACGGTAGTGCCCTTGTACTTCCGGATCAAATCGGAATCCATCTTTTCTTCTTGCGTCGTATTAGCCGATACCGCTTCCCTTATACGCAAAGCATCCTCCTCCAGATGCAGCAGTTCCTGATTTTTCCGGTATAAGGACTTGTTAGCACTCACAAGAGCTTTGTTCTTCTGTCTGAGCTTCCACCACGCCCCTCCTACCACAAAAAGAATTCCCGCTACTCCTATCAGGGTTATCATCTGCCGCTGGCGTTTCTGCCTCGATTCGGTAAGCTTACGGTCAAACTCACGGATCTCATCGATAAATTCCATTGACTTTATAGCCGCCACCTGATTATAATTGAGCAGAGAGTCCTTGAGCATGACGAAGTCATATCTACTCTTTCGGGCCTGCTCGTAGTTGCCGAGACTGTCATAGCAGGCTTCCCTCATACTGTAAAGCATCAAGCGTCCGTCGCGGAGGTTCTCCGCAACAGCCATGGTGTCAGCTACAGCAATAAGCGATAAGGCCTTATTTATCTCACCGTTACGCATGCGTGAATTTATGAGGCCTTGCAATACAGCATAGCGGTATCTTTCTAATCCCGGTTTCTGCGACATGTCAAACAGTCTCTGATAGGCATCCGCACACTTGCCGTAATCGCCTTTCGATGCAAGGCATTCCGCCCCATATAGGCCGATGTCAAACTCCCTTCCTTCCCATTTCTCAAGTTCCGACACTTTCCGGTAAAGTATAGCCCTCTCCTTTATATCGTCAAGACAGTCAAGCGAGCCTGCTACCTCACACAGATTGCCGAAGGCCATACGGCTCACCATCATATCCCTTTTTTCTATTGCACCGTCAAACGACCTGCAGAAATAGTCAAAAGCCTTTCGTCCCGTCTCCGAATCGCCCGACTGTTCGAATACCGTATGATACATACATCCATAGTAAAGATCAATGCGTGGCTCCTTACGGCCCATCTCGTCACATAACTCCTTAGCCCTTGATAGACTCTCAAACGCGGCTGAGTAGTCAAAATAAAGGAAGAACACGAGTTCCCATTTGTCAAGGGCAGCCGTAATGCAAATCTCTTTTTCTTCTTTCGACATTGACGGCGAATATCTGTTGATAATCGCACTATAGTAAATGACAGCCGAATCCGGATGGCTGTCGTAATATCCCTGAGCCTTTTCCAATAAGACAGACAAGGATGTATTGTTAAGCTGCCTAAGCTCAGTGCGCATAACAGTGGCATTCCATCCCAGACACTGATAAGGCATCGTCATCACAGTCATTGCCAGTATCAATACGGATAATATATATTTTGACATTGAATCTTTTGAATCTTATGTTGATGTATAACTATATATTCGTACAAAGATACAACAAAATAACCAATAAAGCCACATAAATCCGTCACAAAAGCAATTTTTCTTCATTCATTAATATAATTTCGATTGAAATCATGAACTGGCGGCTCTTATGACTGAGGGCATCACGGTCGGGAATGCAAAAAGGGTGTGCCATTTTGAAGTAACCCCCTGTCTCCAATGGAAACAACAACTGACTGGTTGACTGTCAGGTATTTTCTTGCTGAATATAAGCTTGTGCTTACCGCAACCCCTAATGAGACCAATAAAAAAAGGAAATTATACCTCTATCTTCTTTCCGGAAAATCACGGCAGGAAATTACGGTTATACAATCTAAATAAAGTATGCTGTTATTACCGCGCCTACATTTAAATCGTTTTATATTATAGCTCCAATACACCGGGTTAAAACTGAAGCTTGAGGAAATCACGGAGATGCAGATGAATGATTCCGGGATAATCATTGTGTTCGCCCGTTATCGGCTCCATCGAGACCAGATATTTAGGATAATTGTCCTTAATCATCCATAGATTTCCAAATTCCCTTTTTTCTGTCTCTTCGCTCCGCATTATATAGGTCACCTGCACATATATTCTTTGACTACCCTTAGAGGCAACAAAATCTATCTCACCAGCGCGTAACTGCCCGACCCTTACCACAAAACCATGGGCTACCAGATGAAGCCAGACCACATTTTCCATTATCTTTTCAATACTTCCACGCACATTAAAGTCGCAAAGCAGATTTCTCAGCCCATGATCGGAAAAATAGTACTTATAGTTTTGCTCAAGGAGTTGCTTCCCATGAAGCTCAAAACGGTAGACCGGCGACAGCAACAACGCGGATGACAATTGATTGAGATACGTCGACGTAGTCACGTCGGAGGCAGCGTCTTTTCCTTCCTTTGATTTTAAATAATTCACAATATTCTTTACGGAAATGATCTTTCCTATATTATCGGCTATGAATCGGCATAGATTACTCATGAAAGGCACATTCCTGACCTTATGCCTCTCTATCACATCCTTCATCATTATGGTATTGAACACACCGAAAAGATAATCTCTGATGTGACGGTTATCATCTATGTTAAAAAGACTTAGACCGGGTAATCCTCCTATCGACAGATATTTCTGCAAACTCGCATCATTATCTTCAAGATGATGGAATTCAAGAAATTCAAGATATGTCAGACTGTATATCGGCACTTCTATATACCTCCCTGACAGTCGCGTACCAAGTTGAGAAGAAAAAATTTCCGCGTTGCTGCCTGTCGCTACAATCTGACACCTCTCTTCAGCATACAGTCTCCTCAAAGCGTTCTCATAGAATGGTATGTCCTGCACTTCATCAATAAGCAGATAGTTTTCCGCTCCGATAGGGAGTTTCTGTGTGGCACGCTCATACAATTCATCGGCAGAATTAATGTCGGAATCACCAATACGCTCCTTATCGATATAAAATACGTTAGCTCCTGCTTTTTCTTTCTCTATCCAGTCTTTAAGAAGAAGCAA
>JAIDTS010000324.1 GCA_029060585.1 Muribaculaceae bacterium | reverse complement strand
CTGCGTCCACGCGCATGGTCGGAGGCGCCGATAGAGTGCGCCACCTGCACTGAGAAACCCATCGTCACCGCCGAGCAGATTCCCCAGAAAAGCCACAGCGACGTCGACACGAGGCCTACAGCAGCAGAGGGGTCAGCGCCGAGATGGCCTACCATCGCCGCGTCGATATACTGCATCATCATGCTCGAGAGCTGCGCCATCATCGCGGGCCACGACAGCTGCGCGGTCAGCTTCAGCTGCTGTCCGAAACTCAGTTTCTCTCCCGATCTTATCTTGTCAATCAGCATATATTCGGTTATTTCACTGCAAAATTACTCATTTCCCGTCATATCTCCAAGAAATATACACCAATGGATCAATTCCCAAGAATGAAAACTGAAAACTAAAGATTGAAGACTTAAGACTGAAGCCTGAAGAGTTAAGACTTACCACAATGTTAATAAAAGTTAAATCAATATCCGTGTAATAAATTTTTAACAAAAATTGTATTCGATATGTTAATATTTGTAGTAATTTTGGAATTCGGTATACCCTCAATGGGTATAAATGTTAACCGTTACTATCAGATTAAGCGATGAACTGAGATCAATTTAATATATGTAGTACCAAAAAACAACCTGCATGAAAAACGTTTGTTTTACACTCAGCCGGAAAGCGCTGCTGGCGATAGCTCTGCTGTTGACCTTCACGCTTCCCGCACTGGCCCAAAAGATCACCGTCCACGGCTACGTGGATGACGCTACGGGCGAACCTCTAATCGGTGCCACCGTGATGGAAAAAGGCACCTCAAACGGCACGGCGACCGACTTCGACGGTAATTTCACCCTCAACGTCGCACCAAATGCCACCCTCGTCATCAGCTACATTGGCTATGACACCCAGGAAGTGGCAGTCAACGGTCGCACCGACATCAAGGTGACTCTTCAGGACAACACCACGATGCTCGCAGAGACCGTCGTGATCGGCTACGGCTCCGTAAAGAAATCGGACGCCACAGGCTCCGTCGCAGTGATCAAACCTAACGAAGTTGAGGCCGGTCTGGCAACATCTGCTCAGGACCTCCTCGTAGGCGCAAGCCCCGGCGTGGTGGTTACACTCGACGGTGGTAACCCTTCCGGAGGCGCCAATATCCAGATACGAGGCGGTGCATCCCTCGCCGCTTCCAACGCTCCCCTCATCGTGGTAGACGGTGTGCCTATGGACACAAAGGGCGTGACCGGTTCTTCCAATCCCCTCAGCCTTATTTCACCCGAGAATGTTGAGAGCATGACAATCCTCAAGGATGCTTCTGCAACGGCTATCTACGGTTCGCGCGCATCCAACGGTGTGATCATCATCACTACTAAGAAAGGTAAGTCAGGCCGTCCGCAGGTCAACTTCACCGCAAACATGTATGTCAACACTCCGCGCAAGTATCTCGACATGATGAACGGCGCTGAGTTTACCAACTTCATCACCAAGGAATACGGTGAAGGCTCCGACCAATACAACGCTCTCGGCAAATATGACACCAACTGGAGCAAGGAAGCTCTCCACACTACCGTAAGTTCCGACTACAATCTCAGCGTTGGTGGCACTGTCGGTTTCCTTCCTTATCGCGTGGCTGTCAGCTACACCAACAACAACGGTATCCTCCGCGGAACCTCCATGGACCGCGTCATCGGATCGATAAACCTGACTCCGAAGTTCTGGAACGACCTCCTTTCGATCAACCTGAACGTGAAGGGCGCATACGTGAAGAACGAATACGCCGACAACATGATGGGAGGATGCGTGTCAATGAACCCGACACTCCCCGTCCGCGACTACGAGAACGGAGCGGCTTACCTCGGCTACTGGACATCCTACGCTACCGGCGGTGTGCTTGCCGACAAGGATACTCCTTACGGTACGCTCAACGTGACCACAGCTCCTATCAACCCCATCTCGCAGCAGCTTGAGCACAAATCGGAAGGTACGAGCTACCAGAGCGTCGGCAACCTCCAGATTGACCTCAAGATGCCTTTCCTCACCGACCTCCGCGCTAACCTCAACCTTGGCTATGACATCCAGAAAGGTAACTGGTTTGGATATTACTTCCCGAACACCCCGAAGGCATGGGACAACGGTTTCGGTATCAAGATGAATCCCAACAGCGACGACGTGACCACTATCAAGAACGGTGGCGTGTCAGCAGACAAGCAGCATCAGCTTCGCAGAAACCTCCTGCTAGACTTCTATCTCAATTACAACCACGAGTTTGAGTCGATAGGATCGGTGCTCGATGTTACAGCCGGTTACTCCTGGCAGAAGTTCTATAACAAGGGCCATTCCTACGGTTATGTCTACAACGTAGGCGATCCGCAGTACTATCCCTCGCAGTATCAGGGTCAGGACTTCGCCCAGTATCTCGGACACCAGGCATATCCTACCAACTACTATTCGACTCCCCACCAGCTCGTCTCATTCTTCGGACGTGTCAACTACAGCATCTTCGACAAGTATCTGCTGACAGCCACTGTCCGCTACGACGGTACATCCCGTTTCTCCAAAGACAACCGCTGGGGGCTCTTCCCCTCTGTGGCTCTCGGCTGGAAGCTGCTCGACGAAAACTTCATGACTTTCGCCCGCGGCGCGATGAACGAGCTTAAGATCCGTGCAGGCTACGGCGTAACCGGCCAGCAGGACCTCAACGACGACTATTTCCCCTATCTCCCCGTTTACGGCGTATCGACAGACGTAGCAGGCCGTTATCCTTTCGGCGATAACTATTACTATCCCGTGACTCCGGGCGCTTATAACGCCGACATCAAGTGGGAGGAGACTCACACCTGGAATGCCGGTGTCGACTTCGGTTTCGCCAACAACCGCGTCAACGGCGCGATCGACTTCTATAAGCGTACTACCAAAGACCTTCTCACAAAGGCCAACTATCCTGCCGGCTCCAACCTCACCAATCAGGGTAACATCAATATCGGTGACCTTGAGAACATAGGTATAGAGCTTACACTCAATACCCGTCCTGTAGTGACAGACAACTTCACATGGAACTCTAACATCAATGTGGCTTGGAACAAGAACAAGATCACACGCCTCGCTGAGGGTGCCGACACACAGACCGGCGACATCTCCGCAGGTACGGGCGGCAAGATCCAGAAGCACGAGGTGGGTCACTC
>JAIDTS010000323.1 GCA_029060585.1 Muribaculaceae bacterium | reverse complement strand
TTCAACGATGGAATATCGTGCATAAGGGCCATATCTGAGGTAGTAGGAGAGACAAAGGGAGTCTTACCCATGGATATAGCCGCTTTTACGAGTGGATGCTCCAGGTCGATAACTGAAGCGTGTACGCGAGTGGATCTTGGCGTAAGTTCACTCCACTTCACGCATTTTTTTAAAAGCTCGACAGTCTCTTCATTACTGTAGGCGTCGGTAGTGCGTATATCGGTTACATATGAGCAAGAATCAGGCACCACGTTATGCTGCGTTCCGCATTGTATCATCGTCACGTTGACCTTGATCGGCCCGAGAATCTGGCTTGTCTTCGTAGGCTGGAAGCTACGTAAGGATTCGATATCCTCCATAGCCCTGTAAAGAGCATTTATTCCTTCATTGCGGGCCGCATGTCCGGCTTTCCCTTTTGCCACACAGTCAAGCACAAGAAGTCCGCGCTCCGCAACTGCAGGTTGCATCCCTGTCGGCTCGCCTACGAGCACCATGTCAGGCGTGAGATTGCACTCGGTGAGATAGGGAAGAAAAGCTCGCATTCCAAGTTCCCCCATTACTTCCTCTGCTGCCGTAATGGCAAGGAGTAGATTTACGGGAAGATTCCTATCATCCTTAAGGGCAAGAAAGGCTGATGCAAGCGCTACCCCGGACCCTCCCGCATCATTACTTCCGAGTCCATAGAGCCGATCTCCTTCAATATCCGGGCTGAATGGATCGCGGGTATATGAAGATGCTGGACGAACTGTGTCATGATGCGAGTTGAGCATCAATATAGGTTTCGAAGGATCGAATCCGGTAGATTGTACAAATACATTATTGTGAAGACGCTTGACTTCGCCGGCTTTATTCTCAACCAGCCAATTCTCCCATATGTCAGCAGTTGCAGCCTCCTCTCTGGAGAAAGAAGGAGTTGCTATCAGGTTTCTTAGATGTGAAATGAAGTCCGGGGTCATGGATGTGATACTAAGAAAGTCGTATGGTTGTGCCGGAATCCGAACATAGTGCCTCCGCCTTGCATATGCGCACCTCCGAAACACCCTTTGCCGCTGAGTCGAGTGCGTTGGTAAGTTTCGGAATCATACCCTTGACGATTGTTCCGTTTTCCTTAAGTTCCTTGAAACTCTCCTTCGTAATCAATGGAATCACAGAAGAGTCATCATCCACATCCGTAAGAACTCCTGCCTTTTCAAAGCAGTAGGTGAGGACTGTCGGTGCAATTCTTGCGCAGCCTATAGCTACGGCAGCAGCAACTGAGTCTGCATTGCAGTTGAGAAGCGTTCCATTTCCATCATGGCAAATGGCACAGATGACAGGAATTATTTCAGCGTCAAGAAGAATTCGTAAAAGGGTATCATTGATATCCTTGGGGTCGATGTCTCCGACAAAACCATAGTCTATCGGATTTGCCGGGCGACGGGTAGCTTTTATAATATTGCCATCAGCACCAGAAAAACCTAATGCATTGCATCCGGCGGCTTGAAGCATGGCAACGATCCTCTTGTTGATGAGTCCGGCATATGTCATAGTGACTATGTCAAGGGTGGACCTGTCGGTTACACGTCGTCCCTCGATCATGACCGTCTCAATTCCCATTTCCTTGCTAAGGCGAGTGGCTTCTTTGCCACCTCCATGCACAAGAATCTTTGGACCTTCAAGACTTGAGAATATTTTGACAAAATCAGTAAGAGCGGCGGGATCGTCGATTACGTTCCCGCCAATCTTTACTACATTAATGTTTGTTATCTCCATTGTTGATCAACCGGTTAAAGATTTTCAAGAAGACGTTTGATAACGACTTGGGCAGAGATCTCTCTGTTGGCAGCCTCTGGAATTACAATGCTACGTTCCGATTCTATCACATCATCGGTCACGATCATGTTTCTTCTGACGGGAAGGCAATGCATGAAATATGCGTTGTTGGTTAGTGCCATTTTTTCTGCATCTACAGTCCAATCACGGTCTGTTGAGAGCACTTTCCCATAGTTTGGATCTGCGTAGGCCGACCAGTTTTTTGCGTAAATAAAGTCTGCACCTTCGAATGCCTTGCGCTGGTCATACTCAATTTTTGCCCCTTTAGTAAATGCAGGATCAAGTTCATATCCGTGTGGATGAGTGATGACAAAGTCGTAGCCGGCAGCAATCATCCACTCAGCGAATGAGTTCGGTACAGCCTGGGGAAGAGCTTTAGGATGAGGAGCCCATGTCATTACGACTTTCGGACGCTCCTTTGTCTTGTATTCCTCGATTGTGATGAGGTCGGCGAAGCTTTGGAGCGGATGTCTGGTGGCTGCCTCCATGCTGAATACAGGTTTGCCTGAATACTTTATGAACTGTTCGATTACCTTTTCCTCATAGTCATCCTTCTTGTTGGTAAGTCCGGCGAATGAACGCACTCCGATGATGTCGCAGTAGCATCCCATAACGGGAATTGCCTCAAGAAGATGCTCTGCCTTGTCTCCATCCATGATTACTCCGCGCTCGGTCTCAAGTTTCCATGCACCTTGGTTCACGTCAAGTACGATAACGTTCATGCCGAGGTTCATAGCCGCCTTCTGAGTGGAAAGACGTGTCCTAAGCGATGAATTGAAGAAGATCATCAAAAGTGTCTTGTTGCGGCCAAGACCGGTGAATGCAAATTTATCTTTCTTTATGAGGGCGGCTTCAGCGAGTGCCTTGTCGAGCGGCCCGATATCCTGTACACAGGTGAATTTTTTCATGTTGTCTGGTTTGAATGGTCAGTTGATAGCTTTCTTTAACTCGGAGATGAATTTTTCAGCGTCTTTCTTCGAGAGGTTGAGGGCCGGAAGCAGACGAACGGTCATCTTTCCCGCTCCTCCAGTGAAGATATGATGGTCGAAAAGCAGCTTCTTGCGAAGTTCACCTCCTGTAAAGCCATCGACCTCGAAACCAATCATCAGTCCTCGTCCGCGTACGTCTGCTATCTGCGGAATCTTCTTCAGTTCCTCGATTAGATATGTTCCTGTCTCGGCAGCGTTTTCCACGAGTCTTTCATCCTCGATGATGTCAAGCACTGCGATGGCTGCCGCACATGCGAGATGGTTACCTCCGAAAGTTGTGCCGAGCATTCCTTTTTTTGCTTCGATGGCAGGGGAGATAAGTACTGCACCCATCGGAAAACCGTTGGCTATACCCTTAGCGCATGTAATGATATCGGGCTTTACGTCATGGTGTTGGTGGGCGAAGAATTTTCCTGATCTGCCGTAGCCCGACTGAATTTCATCAAGGACAAGGAGTGTGCCGGTCTCCCTGCATTCCTTGGCAAGAGCCTGCATGAATTCAGTGGAAGGTTCGTAGATTCCGGCCACACCTTGAATGCCTTCGATAATTACGGCAGCAAACTCTTTGGATGAGAGGACGTTCTTTACAGCGTCAATATCGTTGAGCGGAACGAAATCTACGTTGGGTGTCTTATTGAAAGGTGCCTGTATGTTGGGGTTGTCGGTTGCCGCGACGGCTCCGGAAGTGCGACCGTGGAATGCGTGGCTGAAAGCGAGGATCTTGCTTCTTCCTGTGGCGAATGATGCGAGTTTCATCGCATTCTCGTTCGCCTCGGCTCCGGAGTTGCATAGGAAGAGGGAGTAGTCGGCATATCCCGAAGCCTTGCCGAGCTTTTCGGCAAGACGTGTCTGTAGCGAGTTGATGACTGAATTTGAGTAGAATCCGAGATTGGCCACTTGTTTGGCTACAGCGTCCACATAGCGGGGATGTGCATGTCCAACGGAAATCACTGCATGCCCTCCGTAAAGGTCGAGGTATTCTGTGCCGTCTTCGGTATATACATGATTGCCCGAACCTTTGACCGGCTCTATGTCGTAAAGAGAATATACATCAAAAAGTTTCATGCTCTTAGAATGCTGAGGGTTTAAGATGTAGCCCGGTTGTCTGGTCGATTCCGAGCATGATGTTCATGTTCTGCACTGCTTGTCCGGATGCGCCTTTCAGTAGGTTGTCGATGGCACAGGTGACGAGAAGTTTCTTGCCGTTCTTGTCGAGGTGGATGATTGCCTTATTGGTGTTGACAGCCTGTTTTAAGTTGATTGGATTATCGCTGATAACAGTGAATGGAGCGTCTTTATAGAATTGCTTATAAAGGGTTGTAGCTTCTTCTAATGATAGAGGGCAGTCAAGGACGGTCACGGCAAATATACCGCGTGCGAAGTCGCCTCGCATCGGTATGAAGCTGATTTCTGCTGTATTGTCTGGCTGCAGCTTGCTAAGGGAAGCTCCTATCTCTTTTAGGTGCTGGTGGGTGAATGGCTTGTAAACGGAGATGTTATCGTTTCTCCAGCTGAAATGCGTCGTGGCTCCCGGTTTCACTCCCGCTCCTGTTGATCCTGTTAGCGCGGAGATGTTGATGTCCCTGTCCTTGGGTAGTAGATGTGCCGACGCTAATGGTAGTAGGGAGAGCTGCAGGGCAGTCGCGAAGCAGCCGGGATTCGCTATGGAATCAGCCGTTGCGATTCTGTCGATATTCAATTCCGGAAGGCCGTAGACATAACCGTTGCTCTCGTCGCGGAAATCCTGGGCGAGATCAATGACCTTAAGATTGGCAGGACGTTCGTTTTCCTCCCAGAACTTTGCACTCTGTCCGTGAGCCGAGCAAAGAAATAGGATGTCGATTGAGTCGAGTGGATGGGTATCGGAAAAGACGATATCCGTCTCTCCGAGAAGCCCTTCGTGCACGTCTGTAATCGGTTTTCCAGCATTACTTGTGGAGTGTACGAACTCAATGCTCACCTCCGGATGGTTGATGAGCAGGCGGAGGAGTTCGCCGGCCGTATAGCCGGCGCCTCCGATTATTCCTATTTTTTTCACTCTGCTTTTCCGTTTTTGACCTGGTTGTTGTGGTATATCTTCATCTGGTTGCCGAGGATCTTTGTGAAACCTTTCACGTCGTCGGCGGTCCAGGCCTTGTTTACCTCTCCGTATTCTCCGAAGTCGGTCTTCATCAGGTCGAAAGGTGAGTCTACACCTACGAGGGTGTAGGAATAGGGGCGTAATATGAGCTCGACTGTTCCGGTTACGTTTCTCTGAGAGCTTTCAAGCATCTTTTCGATGTCTCGCATCACAGGCTCCAGATACTGTGCTTCATGCAGGAACATGCCATACCATGTGCCGACCTGGTCTTTCCAATACTGCTGCCACTTTGTGAGAGTATGCTTCTCAAGCATCTTGTGGGCTGCGATGATAAGGATGGGACCTGCGGCCTCGAATCCCACGCGACCCTTGATTCCGATAATTGTGTCGCCGATGTGCATGTCGCGTCCGATGCCGAAGCGAGAGCCGATACGCTCTACTTCCCTGATAGCCTCAATCTTGTCGGAATATTCCTTACCGTTGACGGCCGAGATTTCACCTTCCTTGAAGGATATGGTAAGCTTTTCCGGTTCTGTCGCGGTTATCTGCGAGGGGTAAGCGCTCTCGGGAAGAGTCTGGTCAGACTTGAGTGTCTCCTTGCCTCCGATCGATGTTCCCCACAGGCCTTTGTTGATGGAGTATTCCATCTTCTTGAAGTCAGCTTCATAGCCGTGCTTCTTCAGGTAGTCGATCTCATACTCGCGTGTTAGGGTGAGGTCGCGGGTCGGGGTGATGATCTCTATCTCGGGAGCAAGAATCTGGAATGTCAGGTCGAAGCGTACCTGGTCGTTGCCAGCTCCGGTAGATCCGTGTGCTATGGCGTCAACACCAAGTTTCTTCGCATATTCGATAGTGGCGATTGCCTGGAATATTCTCTCGGAGCTTACAGAGATGGGATAGGTGCCGTTGCGGAGCACGTTGCCGGCAATCATGTATTTGATGCTCTTGTCGTAATAATCTTTGGTAACGTTGAGTGTCGCATGAGAAGCGGCTCCGAGACGCTTTGAACGGTCGGCTATTTCCTCGAGTTCTTTTTCTGAGAAACCGCCTGTATTGGCGATGGCTGTATGTACTTCATATCCGAGGTCTTCGGAGAGATATTTGACTGCGAAGGAGGTGTCGAGACCTCCGGAGAAAGCGAGTAATACTTTCTTCTTATTGTTTTCTGACATTATTATATACTTTGATTTCTATTCGTGAGACTTATATGTATTAATTCTATTCCATAAAGCGCCTCTCCGAGGCTCCTTAATATTATTCTTTTTCCCCAGGCTTAAGCCTGGGGTTCAGCAAAATATCAGGTCTCCGACCTGAGAAGATGACTGTTAGATTTTTTGATGGAATATTAAAAATACTTAGTTATTTTTTTAGATGAAGAAGGCGTTTGATTCTGTTTCTCACCTTTATCATATAGGGGTTTGCCCTCTTGTCGGCGGGAAGAGGTTGCTTTGGGTCGAAGAGCATACCTGTGCATAGGCACATCCGGCGGTTGTTACGCTGAAGGATGTCGTAGTTCTTGCACCCCTGGCATCCTTGCCAGAATTCCTCATCGTCGGTCAGTTCCGAGAATGTCACGGGCTTGTAGCCCATTCTGGAATTGAGTTTCATGACGGGAAGCGAGGTCGTGATAGAGAAAAGTTTCGCGAACGGAAAGCGAAGTCGAGCCAGCTCGAAGGTTTTCGTCTTGATGGCGCC
>JAIDTS010000322.1 GCA_029060585.1 Muribaculaceae bacterium | reverse complement strand
AACGTATCCAAGGCAATCAGACCGGCAAAGTGGTGACACGTCTGATTGCCTTCTTTCTTTATTATAGGAGGTATCATACTGCGCTCCGCGCCAATACTCTATACTTCATACTTCGGGCAAAGCTCGCCCCCACCCATCCACACTTGATGTATATTATGGAAGTAGATGCAGGTAATTAAATCAGAGGTACCTTACTTTCTCTATAGTTAGAATATATTTAAAAGTATTGCGTTTATCAATACTTTTTGCTAAATTTGCAAAAAGTATTTTTAATGGATAAGGTTTTATTAGAACGGATATGGAATAAGGCCACAGAGATTGAGGGCCTTAACCCTATGATATATAGGAAGGATGCTTGTGGTGCATTGATCATGCGCGATAAGTATGGTTTGGAGAATCCGTTTGGATGGGTGATTGATCATATTTTCCCTGTCAATCGGGGTGGTGATGACAATTTTGACAATCTGCGACCTTTACATTGGCGAAACAATCAGAACAAGGATGACGATTATCCCTCATATACGGCCGTATTGAAGTATAACGGCAACGAGAATGTGGTTGATGAGAGAAATCTTACTGTAAATGCCAAAACCAGACAAAAATTAAAAATATTATATAATAACGCCTGATTATGCTTACAAACGTCTCCATAACGAATCTTTTCAACTTATATTCCTATGATCTGGATCTGAAAGCAAAGGAATCAAGCGTTTGTTTCATCACGGGACCTAACGGATATGGCAAAACAACGATACTCAATATAATTGACGATATATACAGTGGCCGGTGGACTGACCTTTGTGACGTCTGTTTTAAAAGCGTATGTCTGTCTTTTTCCGATAATATCAGTTTATCGGTGGCTCGGAACTGCGAAATAGCTCAGGAGGATGGGTCTGATGAATTAATTACGGGGGACGTGTCTTTGAATGTCAATTTTCAGCTGGCTCCAGGGGCTGAGTATTCTTTTAATGTTAAGAAATCTTCCGAGCAGGAAGTGGTTCTTGACAAAAATGTAGAGTTGTTTTTCGATTCCCATCCAGTATACTATATCAGGGATGGCCGTCTATACTCTAAGGATCGCATACCTACGATCAACAGATGTGTGGATAGTATGAGGGATTTCTTGAAGGATTCTTCATTGGCGGAGACGAAGTCTTTTATAGAGAAAATCGATGTATTCAACAAGATAATTGAGATGTCGGATTTCGCTGATAAGACAATGCAGATAGATCGGAGGTATGGATTCAGGTTTGTTCTAAACAATGAAGAAGGAACGATTCTCACTCCTGACAGCCTCTCTTCCGGGGAGCAGCATCTAACCGTAATGGCATTTGAACTTCTTTTCATGGCTCCCGATGACTCGCTCGTGCTTATAGATGAGCCTGAGATATCTTTTCATATGTTGTGGCAGGTGGATTTCCTTAAAAAGCTTGAGATGATCTTAGGACTAAGAAAACTGCAATGCATTGTTGCTACGCATTCTCCGCAGATTTTCAATATGAAGTGGAAGCTCTCTGTAGATTTATTCACTCAATCCGGTCTAAATCGGTAAGCATATGCCTCAATCCTTGCAGGACAGTATCTCGATGCCTTCGCATACGAAGGGTGTCATTCAAGCAGCCATGAAGTCTGATGGCGGCGCAAAGCGTGTGTGGTGTGTTGTGGAGTCGGATGATGATGTGGAGGTATTTGAAAGTTTCTTCCTGAAGCAGATTGTTTCGGTCCTTCCATCTACTAATGAAAATGGGAAAAGAAGCTGTCAGAATGTAGAGACAATTGTAAGGGATTTATATGCAGAAGAGGATAATCCATTGGTGTTCGGTATTCGGGATACGGATTACACTTGTTTCAGCGATGCTTACATCAAGCCGGAAAATGTCTTTCTGACCGATGGCCGGGATCTGGAAATGATGATGCTGAAGTCTTCCTCGGTAATCAACGGTTTAAAGGCATGGGATTCTGGTTTTCCTGATATCGTGATGCACAGTGCCGATACGATGAGATTTATGGGATATCTCAGGATTTATAACGATTTAAATCAGACTTCCTGTATTTTCAAAGATAATCTTACAAAAGTGTCGATTATTTGGGATGACTCAACTCATACTGTTTATCCAGACTATAAAGAACGTCTGTTTTCAAAATTTAAAGCTTGTATAGATAGTCCTTTGACGAGGTTGGAGTTTGATCAGTTCGTAACAGATAAATTTCTGAAAGCAAAAAGTAACTATGATATTTGCAGGGGACATGACGTCTGTAGGATGGCATGTGTCATGATGGTGAAAAAAGAATTTAGTCGCCCTAGTGACTTATTTAATCGGATGAAGGACTCTTATTCCATTGAAGACTATAGGCAGACCTCATTATATAATGAGGTTAAGGATTGGGCTGATAACAGGGAACTAAAAATCTTCGTTTGACAAGATACTGCGCTCTCAGCACCCTACGCCCCTCCGCTTCGAGACCCCATACTGCGGCTAAGCCGCCGATACTTCAGATTCGAGAAAGCTTCGTATCTCTACGAGAGATTTTTAATTACTCTTGAAAGTTGAATAGCTTACAATTACTGCGATAGAAATACCATAATCCAGCATCCCCGTGGCAGACTATTTGGTCTGTCACGGGGATTGCCTTATTATAGACTCCAGTCTCTCGACGCATATAAACTCGCCCTCTGCGCGACAAAAACGATGAAAACATCAAAAACGATGAAAACCCCGAAAACTAAATAATCTTTTATCTTTAATATTTAATCATTAGATAACAATGGACCGTATATACCTCTGCCTTGCCCACATGAGCGGTAAGGAACAGGACTTCATACAGGAAGCCTTCGATACAAACTGGGTCGTACCTATGGGCCCCAATGTCAACGCTTTCGAGAAAGATCTCGAGCACTTCGTAAACGAAGTGAAGAGTGAAGAACCAAGAGTGAAGAGTGAAGAGCAAAACAATTCTCAATTCTCAATTCTCAATTCTCAATTAGATAAAAAAGTTGTCTGCCTCTCTGCCGGAACAGCTGCTGTGCACCTCGCTTTGATTGCCTGCGGTGTCCAGCCCGGCGACGAGGTGATCGTGCAGTCGTTCACTTTCTGCGCCTCGTCACATCCCATCACTTATCTCGGTGCAACTCCCGTGTTTGTTGACTCTGAACGCGAAAGCTGGAATATGGATCCCGACCTCCTCGAGGAGGCTATCAAGGACCGTATCTCGAAGACCGGCAAAACGCCGAAGGCTATAATACCGGTTGCCCTATATGGTATGCCGTATCAGATCGACCGTATCATGGAGATCGCAGACCGCTACGGTATTCCGGTGATAGAGGACGCGGCGGAAGGTCTCGGCTCCCGCTTCAACGGTCAGGTGCTCGGAACATTCGGTAAGTACGGGGTGCTTTCCTTTAACGGCAACAAGATGATCACTACCTCTGGTGGCGGAGCCCTGATATGTGAGGACGAAAAGGCCAAGAACGAGATTCTCTTCTATGCAACCCAGGCCCGCGAGAGCTATCCATACTATCAGCATGAGCATATCGGCTACAATTACCGTATGAGCAACATCTGCGCCGGTATCGGCCGCGGACAGATGACGATTATCGACGAGCACATCGCACATCACAAGCATGTCCAGGAACTTTACTGCGAACTGCTGAAGGACGTGAAGGGAATAACTATGCACTGCAATCCAACTCCCGCCGACTATTCGCACGACGCGCTATGCGCTACGCCCAACGCAACTTTCGATTCCAACTTCTGGCTTTGTACCTGCACGCTCGACCCCGAGCTGAAGGTGAAGGGTCAGGAGAATGCATATAAAGAGGTGATTACAGGAGCTGTAGGCGGAGCGGCCGGTGTGACCCATGCGGCTAAGACCGCTGTCACAGACTGCCAGCCCAACGCCAACGTGGAGGCGATGCGCGTGGCTCTCGACGCCGCGAATATCGAGGCTCGTCCCCTCTGGAAACCGATGCACAAGCAGCCAGTCTACAAGAATGCCCCCGCCTATGTGAACGGAGTCAGCGAGTCGCTTTTCGCGGTAGGCCTCTGTCTCCCGGCCGGTCCCTACGTCACCGACGACCATGTCCGCTACATCGTAGACGCCATCAAATCCGCCCTCGCTTAATTCCCCCTCCCTCCGCCCCAACCGATTCGATGCCTTCGGCCGAATCCGGTAGCATCCCGCTTTCCGCTGATCGCTGAAAGCTCAAAAGCTGAAAACTTAAAACTCACATACATGAAATCATTCAAAGATCTACTTAAATGGTATTTCTCCCGAGGAGCATTGCCCTATTGGAGCATACTGCTACTGGACTCGGCCTTTGTGCTCTTCTCCGGCCTTCTCGCCTACACCGTCCATCACGGTGCTGAACAGGCCTCGGAGGTATTCGTGCCCCTCGTATGGACCCTCGGACTGTTCCTGCTCTGCTTTGTGGTGGCCTTCCGCGTTTTCCACACCTATGACGGTGTGATACGCTTCTCGTCGTTCAACGACCTGATGCGGGTGACGCTCGCCGTGGTGTGCGCCATAGTGCTGGTATTCATCCTCGAGTGGCTCCTTGGAGGCGCCAGCTGGCTACTCGCCTTCACTACGGCCGATATAATCCTGTTCGGCCTTTTCGTGGTGGCGTTCATGTGGACGATTCGTGTGTGGGTCAAGACCCTTTACGAGGAGTCGCTCCGCCGCTCCAACCGCGAGCCGGCATTCATCCTGGGTGTCAAGACCGGTGGAGCAGCTCTGGCCAAGAACATGAACTCGTCGGAAGACTCACCTTTCAAGGTAGCGGGCTTCGTCACAGGTGGCGATGACCTCGACACTCGCTTCCTCATGGGAGTGCAGGTGCACCGCTTTGATTCCCGCCTTGCCCAGACTATGAAGAAGGAGGGGGCCAAGGCCCTGATCGTTTCCCCGCTGATGATGAACGTCATCCAGGACAATCCCGAAATCGTCGATTCCCTCGTGGAGGCCGGTGTCAAGATAATGGTGATGCCGAACGCCAGGGAGTGGGACGGAAAGTCCGACCTCAGGGCTTCGGAGCTGCAGCCGGTCGACGTGGAAGACCTGCTGCCACGCGAGAAGATCGAGGTAGACATGAAGGCGGCAGCCGACCTGCTGGAGAATAACGTGGTGCTCATCACCGGGGCCGCCGGATCGATCGGCTCGGAGATGGTGCGGCAGATCGCTACCTACAGGCCGAAGCATATGATACTCGTTGACCAGGCGGAGACACCGATGCATGATATTCGCCTGATGATGCACAACCAATGGCCCGACGTTAAGGCGGAGACTATAGTCGCCGATATCGCCGACCCGAAGATTATGGAGAGGATTTTCTCCCAATACAAACCGGAATACGTTTTCCATGCGGCGGC
>JAIDTS010000321.1 GCA_029060585.1 Muribaculaceae bacterium | reverse complement strand
GAAGTTGGCGACGAAGTGAGCGCCGGCGAGGAATTCGGTGCTGTGGAGTCTGTGAAGGCTGCTTCCGACCTCTACTCTCCCGTGAGCGGTGAGGTAGTGGAGATCAATGAAGCCCTTGAAGACGAACCGGGTCTTATCAATCAGGATGCTTTCGCCAACTGGATCATGAAGGTTAAGGTTTCAGACCCCTCCGAGGTAGATGCTCTTCTCGATGCCGAAGCTTACGCTAAAATCTGCGAAGAATGAACAGATATATCCCGCATACCGAAGAAGACATCAAGGTGATGCTCGAGAAGATCGGTGTTAGATCCACTGATGATCTCTTCTCTGACATCCCTGAAGATGTAGTCTTCAAGGGTGAGTATGATATCCCTTCCGCTATGTCGGAGGTGGAACTTCGCAAGCATTTCGAAGAGCTTGGGAAAAAGAACAGCACACTGACGGTGTTTGCCGGCGGTGGTGCCTACGACCATTATTCCCCTTCAGTGATAGGCCATCTTCTCGCACGCAGCGAGTTCTATACCGCATATACTCCTTATCAGCCCGAGATATCTCAGGGTACACTTCAGTACATTTTTGAGTATCAGAGCATGATCTGTGAGCTGACCGGACTTGAGGCAAGCAACGCCTCAATGTACGATGGTGCTACCGCTACAGCCGAGGCTGCGATGATGATGGTGGCTTCGGCTAAAAAGAAGAATAAAGTGCTGGTGTCCGCTACCGTAGCTCCACGTGTGGTTGAGGTTGTGAAGACCTATACTAAGTTCCATGGCATCGAGCTTTCGATAGTGCCCGAGAATGAGGGTGCGACAAATCTTGACGCCTTATTTAAAGAGCTTGAAAATGGAGACGTAGCTGGAGTTATCCTGCCGTGTCCGAATAAATACGGTGTGATTGAAGACTACACTGGAGTTGCCGATAAGGTGCATGCGGCAAAGGCTCTTATGGCAATGACGTGCGACCCCTCGACTTTGGCTGTACTTCGAACTCCAGCCGAATGGGGCGCTGACATCGCTTGTGGTGATGGCCAGACGCTCGGAATGCCTATGCAGTTCGGAGGTCCTTACCTCGGGTTCATGGCTTGTTCGAAAGCTCAGCTCCGTAAGATGCCGGGCCGTGTCGTAGGAGCTACCAAGGATGCGGACGGCAAGCGGGCGTTCGTGCTTACCCTTCAGGCTCGCGAGCAGCACATTCGCCGTGAGAAAGCTACATCAAACATATGCTCCAACCAGAGCCTTATGGCTCTGTACGCTACTGTCTATGTCGCTCTGATGGGTCGGAAGGGTCTTGAAGAAGTGAATAAACTTAGCTGCGATGGTGCCCACTACCTTCATGATAAACTTCTCGCAACAGGTAAATTCCACAAGGCGTTCGATCGTCCTTTCCTTAAGGAGTTTACGCTCCGAACTGATCTTGACATCAGGAAAGTGAACGAATATCTCGCTTCTAAAGGCTTTATGGGAGGTATTGATCTTGGCAATGGCCTTGTAGAGTTTGCTGTGACGGAGAAAAGGACAAAGGAAGAAATTGATGAATTTGTAACTTTAATGCTGGAGGCCTAAGAAGATGAAATACTACGATAAACTGATATTTGAACTCTCACGTCCCGGCCGCGTAGGTTATGAATTGCCTAAAAACGGTTTTGAAACCGATGGAGAGAAGGTGATTCCTTCCGATCTTCTTCGCAAGGCTCCTCTCGACCTTCCGGAGGTTTCCGAACTTGACGTAGTGCGTCATTATACAAACCTTTCAAATAAGAACTTCGGTGTCGATACCGGTTTCTATCCTCTCGGAAGCTGCACCATGAAGTATAATCCGAAGATCAACGAGGAAGTCGCAGCAATGCCTCAGTTCGCTGCTCTTCATCCCCTTCAGGATGCTGCTACCGCTCAGGGTGCCCTTGAACTCTACTGGAATCTCCAGAATGCCCTTGCAAACCTCGCTGGCTTTGCGGAATTTACACTCAATCCCTATGCGGGTGCGCACGGTGAGCTAACTGGTTTGATGGTGATGCGCAGCTATCACAAGGCGAGAGGCGATCATAAACGCACTAAGATAATCGTTCCAGATTCTGCCCACGGCACTAACCCCGCTTCTGCTATGGTGGCCGGGCTTGAGGTTGTGGAGGTGAAGAGCCGTCCTAACGGTTCTATTGATATTGAAGACCTTAAACCTCTGCTTAATGATGAGGTTGCCGGTATCATGATGACGAATCCCAACACTCTTGGTATGTTTGAGACCGAGATTGTCGAGATCGCTAAACTTGTTCACGATGTGGGAGGACTTCTCTACTACGACGGAGCTAACTTCAACCCGCTTCTCGGAAAAGTTCGTCCCGGCGACATGGGCTTCGACATCATGCACATCAACCTGCACAAGACATTCTCCACCCCCCACGGTGGCGGCGGCCCCGGCAGCGGTCCGGTAGGAGTTGCCGAACATCTTGTTAAGTTCCTGCCGAATCCTCATGTGAAGAAAGGCGAGGATGGAAAGTTCTATGTCGAGAACGGCGGAGAGGCTCTTGGATCTGTTTCTACGTTCTTTGGCAACTTCGGAGTGATGATGAAGGCTTATGCCTATATCCTCAGTCTCGGCAAGGAAGGCATAAAGGAAGTTGGACCGATGGCTACCCTCAATGCTAACTATATAAAGGAAAGCCTCAAGGACGACTATCTTCTTCCGATTGAAGGCGCATGCAAACACGAGTTTGTGTTTGACGGACTCAAGGACAAGTCTACTGGAGTCACCACACTCAATGTAGCAAAGCGTCTTCTTGATTATGGATTCCATGCTCCGACCATCTACTTCCCGCTGCTTTTCCACGAGTCAATGATGATCGAGCCAACCGAGACAGAAAGCCTCGAGACTCTTGACGAATTCATCGACGTAATGCATAAGGTTGCAAAAGAAGCCCGTGAGACTCCCGAAGAGGTCAAGAACGCGCCTCTCACTACAATCGTACGCAAACTGGATGAGACCACAGCTGCCAAGAATCCGATACTTAACTACAAAGCTCTTAAGAACTCATGAAAATCATCATAATCGGCGCTGGCCCTGGCGGATATGAGACCGCACTTGAAGCCGCAAAAAGAGGACATGAGGTGACTCTCTTCAATGGTGACCGCTTAGGAGGCACATGCCTCAACGAAGGATGTATTCCCACCAAATGCCTTTGCCGTAATGCCGAGATGATCGCTTCGTTTAAGGATGCTGAAAAATTCGGAGTTGACGACTTTACCTTCACGCTCGACTACAATAAGGTAGTCGAGCGGAAGAAAGAAGTAGTCGACACTCTCCGCAACGGAATCGACGCCATGCTCAAGTCTGCAAAAGTGAATGTTGTCAACGCAATGGCTTCATTCAAGGACTCTCATACAGTTATAGCCGATGGCATTGATTATTCAGCAGACTATATTATCATCGCAACTGGATCTACTTCTCGCTCTTTGCCTATCGAAGGCCATGACCTTGAATGTGTGAAGGATTCCACTCAGATGCTCGAGATCGAGTATATCCCTGAGTCGCTCACCATTATAGGAGGCGGAGTCATAGGCATGGAGTTCGCCAATATCTTCGCATCTTTCGGTTCGAATGTGACAGTGATCGAATATATGAAGCAGATTTTGCCTCCGTTTGATTCCGATATCGCCAAGCGTCTTAAGCAGAACCTTTCAAAGAAAGGAATTAAGATCATTACGGGAGCTGCCGCCAAAAAGATCGAACAGAACGAGGATTATGAGATTGTCGTGACATATGATGTCAAAGGTAAGGAAGAGACTGTTGTTAGTTCCGACCTGCTGATGGCAGTGGGTCGCGCTCCCCGAGTAGATGGGCTTAATCTTGAGGCTGCTGGAGTCAATTACTCTCCAAAGGGTATAGTGGTCGACGAGTGGATGCGTACCAACGTCCCTCATATATTTGCGATTGGAGATGTCAATGCCCGCATGATGCTTGCTCACGTTGCCTCGTTCCAGGGACATCATGCCCTCAACGCCATCGACGGCAAGGAAGACACGATCAACTTCGACATTGTCCCCAGCGCCGTCTTCGTGGTTCCTGAGTGTGGCATGGTCGGCCTCACCGAAGAGGCATGTAAGGCTCATGGATTAGAGATTAGAAAGGGTCAGAGCTTCTTCCGCGCCAACGGTAAGGCTCTCGCTATGGGTGAGCCCGATGGTATATGTAAACTCATTTTCCGTAAGGACAACGGTAGACTTATCGGTGCCCACATCATGGGAGTGGGCGCAGCTGATCTTGCACAGCAATGTGCCGACCTGATGAATGCGGAAATGACTCTAAACGATATCGAAAATGTCATCTTCGGTCATCCTACGGTTTCTGAAGTTATTCTCTCGGCTTGCCACTGCGCATGAATAGGATAGTAGTCTCCCTCACATCCTTCCCGGCGGCCATCAATTACGCTCTATCGGCTATTCGATCGATATTGAAAGGGTCGAGGTTGCCTGATCGACTTGTACTGTATCTTACATTCGATCAGTTCAAGGACCGTGGTATCCCGGAAGAATTAAGGGAGATTGAAAAGAACAATGATATTTTCGAGATACGGGACTTTCCTCTCGACATAAGATCTTATCGTAAGCTCGTACCCGCGCTTAAGGATTTTCCGGATGATGTCATTGTGACTGTTGACGACGATGTAGACTACGACCGAGACATGCTTAAGGATCTCCTCGAGATGCATGATCGATTTCCGGAAGCGATAATCGCCAACAGGGCAAAGATTGTAGACATATCCAAGCCTTACAGGAAATGGAAGAAACTCAGATGGTATGATTTCATAACCGAAAGGATTAAGATCGATCCGCACATAATTCAGACCGGAGTAGGGGGAGTTCTTTATCCACCCCATTCTTTAAGGTATGATATGATTGACGAGTCCCTGTTCATGCAGTATGCCCCGACTACCGACGATATATGGTTTTGGGCCGCCGCCGTTTCCAATGGAAAGACTGTCATCCCCATGCCTTTCGGGAGGCACAATAAACCCAAGGAGGTCGGGAAACCGCGTGAACTGTCCTTGAAGACTGTGAATTTTAAGGATGGGACAAGCCGCAACGACGATGCCTTGAAGGCAATTTTAGACCATTATCCCGAGATAGAGTCTCTTTTGAAAAATTGAAAAAAGAGTCGGCTGAATTCCAAGGATTCAGCCGACTTAATTATTTCTCAAAACAGGACTTGTTTTGGAGGATTGTTTCAAAGGACTCATTGAAGTTGCGCATGCCCTGGTCGTAGTTGCGGAT
>JAIDTS010000320.1 GCA_029060585.1 Muribaculaceae bacterium | reverse complement strand
CTTATGAACAAACTTAACCTACTTCCAATAATAGCCTCGTTCCTGCTTCTGGCAGGAACGACTTTTTCCTGTGTCGACGAAGACCGGATTCGTCTAAACGATCCTGTCGGAAACTTCGACATGCTGTGGGAGACTATTGACCGTCATTACTGTTTTTTCCAGGAGAAAGGTATCGACTGGAACTCTGTCTATCAAAAATACCGTCCACTCGTGAAAGATGACACGCAGTATCTTGAGCTATACAGCATATGCGCCGCAATGCTCGACGAGCTCAAGGATGGCCACGTCAATCTAATTTCCTCGTTCAACACGTCTTACTATCGGCAGTGGTGGACAGATTACCCACAGGATTTCCGACTGAGGACGATACAGGAGAATTATCTTGACTTCAACTATCTGCAGACTTCTGGCATCTCCTACAAGATGCTTCCCGATACTATCGGATACATGTATTATCCCTCGTTCTCCTACGACATCGGCAACCTGAACCTCGATTACATTCTCGCTATCCTTTATAAGAGCAAGGGCCTTATCATCGATGTCCGCGACAACGGAGGTGGAAACCTTACCAACATCAAGACCCTCGTCAGCCGCTTGATCGACCATAGGGTGTCGGGAGGGACAATCCGCCATAAGACCGGACCGGGACACAATGACTTCTCTGAGCCATACGAGATCTTCTACGAGCCGTGCGATACCAACCGGCGAGTCGCCTACCTTGGCAAACCTATAGCTGTACTGACCAACCGCAGCTGTTTCAGTGCGGCCAATGACTTCGTGTCTGTCATGAAGTCGCTGCCTAACGTCAGCATCATCGGAGCGCGAACCGGCGGAGGAGGCGGACTTCCCTTCAATTCAGAAATGCCGATAGGATGGGGCGTGAGGTTCTCAGCCAGCCCGATGACGTCGCCGGGCGGCGGAGTCACAGAGTTCGGCATCGACCCCTCCCCCGGCTGCGAGGTGCACGCGCCAGACTCCCTCCTCATCCAGGGCATCGATCCAATCCTCGACTTCGCAATCGCCAAGATACTGTCGGAGATCGGGTAGGGACGCACGGGCCGTGCGTCCGAACACATGAAAGATTTTTGAAAGTCGGCTCCGCAAGGACCGACTTTTTTCTTGCCTATTAAAAAAAAAATTCGTAACTTTGCAATGTTATAATGGCGAAGAATGCAATCACTTAAAAAATTCATTTTTAAATCATTGTATTTAAACTATTTACAAACCAAAATTCTGACATTTTCAGTCTATATTGAAATATCGATATGTATAGAGACACTACATGCGGCGAGCTTCGCCTCGCCGACGCCGGCAAGCACGTTGCGATAGCCGGCTGGGTTCAGAAGGCCCGCAAGATGGGCGGAATGACATTCGTCGACGTCCGCGACCGCTACGGCATCACTCAGGTGGTGTTTGACAGCGAAAGCAATCCCGAACTTTTTGAGGCCGCCAACAAGCTCGGTCGAGAATTCGTAGTTCGTATATCCGGAAAGGTAGAGGAACGTACCGCTAAAAACGCCAACCTCCCTACAGGCGACATTGAGATCATCGCCGACGGACTAAAGGTGCTCAATAAGAGCAAGACTCCGCCTTTCACCATCGAAGACAATACCGACGGAGGCGACGATCTCCGCATGAAGTTCCGCTATCTCGACCTGCGCCGTCCCTGCGTGAAGAAAAATCTTGAGCTCCGCCACCGTATGGCTTTCGAGATCCGCCGCTATCTCGACTCCAAGGGTTTCCTTGAGATCGAGACTCCGATTCTCGTGAAGTCTACACCCGAGGGAGCTCGCGACTTCGTGGTTCCTTCACGCATGAACCCCGGCGAGTTCTACGCTCTTCCCCAGAGCCCGCAGCTCTTCAAGCAGCTCCTCATGGTGTCCGGCTACGACCGCTACTTCCAGATAGCAAAGTGCTTCCGCGATGAAGACCTTCGCGCCGACCGTCAGCCCGAGTTCACTCAGATCGACTGCGAGATGAGCTTCGTGGAGCAGGAAGACGTAATCGATATGTTTGAGGGTCTCGTTAAGCATATATTCAAATATGTGAAGGGCATCGACTTCACAGAGCCTTTCCCTCGCATGACATGGAACGACGCTATGCGCCTCTACGGCAGCGACAAACCTGACCTACGCTTCGGTATGCAGTTCGTAGAACTTACCGACCTTGCCAAGGGTCATGGCTTCTCCGTCGTTGACGACGCCGAGCTCACTGTCGGCATTCTTGCCAAGGGTTGCGCAGACTACACCCGCAAGCAAATCGATCAGCTGACCGACTTCGTCAAGCGCCCCCAGGTTGGAGCCAAGGGACTGATGTGGGTTAAGTTCGAGCCCGACGGAAGCGTAAAGAGCTCCGTAGGCAAATTCTTCACTCCGGAAGAACTTCAGGAATGGGGCAAACGCGCCGGTGCTGAACCCGGCGACCTCCTCCTCGTAATGAGCGGAGAGGCCATGAAGACCCGCAAGCAGCTCTGCGAGCTCCGCCTTGAGATGGGCAACCGCCTCGGTCTTCGCGACAAGGACACCTTCGCTTGCCTCTGGGTAGTGGATTTCCCCCTCTTCGAGTGGGATGAGGAGACTCAGCGCTACTACGCTATGCATCACCCCTTCACATCCCCGAATCCTGAAGACATTCCCCTTCTACGCACGGATACAGGAAAGGTGCGCGCTACGGCCTACGATATAGTCGTCAACGGCACCGAGCTTGGCGGTGGTTCAATCCGAATCCACGACTCCGAACTTCAGAACGAGATGTTCGAGCTTCTCGGTTTCACTCCCGAAAGGGCTCAGGAGCAATTCGGCTTCCTGATGAGCGCCTTCCAGTATGGCGCGCCTCCTCACGGCGGCCTCGCACTCGGATTCGACCGTTTCGTCTCTATTCTCGCCGGCCTTGACAGCATCCGTGACACCATCGCGTTCCCGAAAAACAACTCGGGCCGCGACGTGATGAACGAATCCCCGTCACCCATCGACCAGGCCCAGCTCGACGAGCTCGAACTTGAGCTTAAGCCCAAGGCTTAAGGAGTTAAAAATCCATGATATATCATGATGCATCATGATAAAACATGATAAATCATGGATAAACGTAAAACGTAAAACACAACCAATGCTCAAGGTAAAGGACATTGCAAAAGCCATAGAAGACTTCGCGCCGCTAAGCCTGAAGGAAGACTGGGACAATCCCGGCCTTCAGGTCGGCGACCGCGAAATGGAGGTGACCGGCGTTCTGCTGTGCCTCGACGTCACTGAAGAGATTCTCCAGGAGGCCAGGAAGCGGGACTGCAACATGATAGTTAGCCACCACCCGCTCATTTTCGGCGGCCTGAAACACCTTACTGGGGCCAATCCTACCGAACGGATAGTGGCTGGCGCGCTTCGGCACGATATCGCCATTTATTCCGCCCACACAAATCTCGACTCAGCATTCGAGGGTGTGAGCTACGAGATGGCCCACATGCTCGGCATGAAAGACTGCTATCCGCTCGAAAAGAGCGCTTCGGGCGACGGAAAGGAAGGGTTAGGCGTGGTCGGAAATGTCTCCCCCACTCCTAAACTCGAGTTTCTGAGAAAGGTAAAGGAGACATTCGAGGTCAAAGACCTTCGATATTCGGCGCAGACCCCGGGCATCGTGGTGCGCAAGGTAGCCCTCTGCGGAGGATCCGGAGGAAGCCTGATCCGGAAGGCGTTGGCATCCGGTGCCGACGTATATATCTGCGGCGACCTCAAATATCACGACTTCACGAGCTATGGATCCGAGATCCTTCTTGCCGACATCGGCCACTTCGAGAGCGAGCTCTGCAGCCGCAAGATCCTAAGCCGCGCCATCCGCTCGGCATGTCCCGACTGCGTCATCTATTTCTCGGAGTGTGAGCGAAACCCAATTTGCTTAATGCACAACTCTTAACTCATAATTTAAACGATCATTAACCGGAATTGAATATTGAAAATCGGGAATGGCTATAATTCTCAATTCTCAATTCTCAATTCTCAATTAAATAAAAATGGCAGAAAAAAAAACAGACAAAGAGCGCTCTGTTGAGGAGCGTCTCACAGCCCTCTACCGCCTCCAGACTTGCCTCTCGGAGGTAGACCGCATCAAGAACGTCCGCGGAGAGCTTCCTCTTGAGGTGAAAGACCTTGAAGACGACATCATCCGCCTGCAGACACGTATACAGAATTATCAGGATGAGATCCACCGCCACGAGGATCTGATCAACGTGAAGAAGGGTGAGATCGAGATGCGCCACGAAAAGATCGCTCGCTATGACGAGCAGATCAACAACGTGCGCAACAACCGTGAGTTCGCGTTCCTCGAGAAGGAAAAGGAATTCGAGAACCTCGAGATCGAACTCGCCGAAAAGAATATCCGCGACGCCCAGCATAAGATCAACGACAAGCAGGAAGAGATTGTAAAGACTCAGGAGGAACTCACAGACCGTGAGCACAATCTCGAGGACAAGAAGAAGGAACTCGAGGATATCATCTCCGAGACAAAGCAGGAGGAGGAAAAGCTCCTCATGCAGGCAAAGGAACTGGAGACGAAGATCGACGACTATACGCTCAACGCCTTCAAGCGTATCCGCAAGAACGCCCGCAACGGCCTCGGCATCGTATGCGTGCAGCGTAACGCTTGCGGCGGCTGCTTCAACCGCATCCCGCCCCAGCGCCAGCTTGAGATCAAGATGCACAAGAAGGTGATCGTATGCGAATACTGCGGACGCATCCTCATCGACGGCGTTCTCGCCGGAGTGGAGGAGGTTGTCACCGAACAGCCGCAACCGCGCCGCCGCGCCCGCCGCGCCTCAAAAGAATAAAGATCGATTATTAAGTAGCTAAGGGAAATTAATGATATGATAGATGCGAGATAATTTTGAGGCAGATTGGTCGCGGAGTAAAGAAGCTTAGCGAGCTAAGCGACTGAGCGACAAGGCCGAGATGACCAAAATTAGCCGCTTGTATCATATCAAGACTCTTCTCAGTCTACTTTGTGATATATGTCGTTTAATTTTTCTTAGCTACTTAAAGATAAGCAGGTATGGTATTTCCGTCTATCCATACGGAATACCATACCGTTTTTTCATCCTTTCCATAATGCATTTCAGAAGATACGCCATAGCCATAATCTGCCTCATCGCTACAATAATTCCGGCGAAAGCAGAGCAACACCTCGAATTCATCTGGGGTCATCAGACCACCCGATGCACATACCTCTCACCGCTGACCTACACCGGACCCGGCTACGGCCTCTCCTATGAGTGGCGACATCCGGCATGGCGCGACAGGACTGTCGGCATGCAGGCGCATGCGCAATTCGACTACGGCTATCTTCTCAGCCCCGCAAAGAATTCACGGATGTACGACCTGACATTCCGGCTCGACTGGGGTGTGGAAGGATTATGGAACACGCCATCGGGGTTCAGCTGGGCTCTTGGAGCCACCGTCGGAGCTGACGGTGGAGTGCTCTACCTTCCTCGCAACGGCAACAATCCCGCCCAGGCATTGATGTGGGCTGGAGCAACTCTTACGGCAAGAGGAGGCTACGATCGGCTGAAGCTCTGCGGCAAACCGCTCCGCATAAGCGAGAGCCTTGAGATTCCCTCTCTCGGATGTTTCTTCTGCCCCGCTTATGGCGAGACATACTATGAGATCTATCTCGGCAACCACAACGGACTCGCTCATTTCGGATGGTGGGGCAACCGTCCGCAGGTGCGCAGCCGACTGAGGGCCGACTGGCAGCTCGGACGCTATGCCCTCACCCTCGGCTTCGACTACCGCTTCCAGGGCCTCGAATGCAACGACATCACCACCCGCCTCGCCCAATGCTCCGGCGTAATCGGCATCCGTTTCTGATGCATATAATAGTAATGAATAAAAGGGCATTGCCAGCTGGCAATGCCCTTTTCGCTGTGCGCCCGGGGGGACTCGAACCCCCACGCCTTTCGGCACTAGATCCTAAGTCTAGCGCGGCTACCAATTACGCCACAAGCGCTTTTCCGAATGCAAAATTAATAATAATTTCCGATTCCCCCAAATTTTATTCCACAAAAAACGCAAAATCAACCCAACAACTCAATAACCTCCCCACATACCTGCGACGTCTTCCTCAAGTCATTGCGAAGATTACGCAGGCAACGCTGCCCGTAGAGCCACAGCGGGACGGAAACCGGTATAAGCGCAAGCGCCACATATCCCATCCATCGCCGGGGAGTGGGCGCGTAGACCCATAGGACACGGATGACCGGAATCTCAGACAGCTTGAGCACAACCTTCGGGTCGCGGCTGTCGGAAAGATAGTCGATGGTGCGGTTGAGTTCATCAGCCACCGTATGGATGCGTCGGGTATCGATCCCCTCAAGGAAATATGCTACATACGACTTCCATAGGTTTCTAACGGGAGCCACAGACAGAGCCAACGCCTCGCAGCGGGATGAGACAATCTCAAGCATCCTATCCGCCCTATCTTTATCGATATCGCGGATGATAACCTCCTTAAGAGGCACATGACGCGACGACCTCAATCCTATTATACGCCTGAAGAAGTTCTTGTAACGGTCGCTGTCGAATACGGATGAATCGTTCATCGCCTTCCATGTCACGTAGGCTCCCAAGGGAGCGAGCACCATGGTAGAGAGCCATATGCCTACTGCTACAGGCCAGCGTCCGTCGCGGGCCATTTTGTATCCGGTATTGTCGAAGATGTAGTATACGAGGAATAGGAATATCGACACCACCAGTGGAGTTCCCAGACCACCCTTGCGGATGATTGCTCCCAACGGGGCGCCGATAAAGAAGAATATGATGCAGGCCACCGATAGCGTATACTTCTTGATGAGCTCAATTTCGTGGCGCCTTATGCTTTTCTTCTCCTCCTCCATCGTTAGGCTCTTGAATTCGGTGACGTTCTGATGCTCCCGAGAGACTCCCAGGGCCTGCCCTATTAACTGCGCGGCCTGAGCCGGAGGCATTGAATTGAGCACTGAATCGATGGAAAGAGGGCGCGCGGCCTTCTTAAGTTCCTCCGATTCCTTCTTTATCTCTTCCTTGCGCTTGACGGCATATTCGTCGATGCTGCCGTCGCTGCGGGTGACATTGATCATATCCGGACGCGGAAGCACCTCCGAGGCATCGCGCCTCAGGTCGCGCGAGAACATGTCGCCGATCGAATCCACGCGGTGCCCTATTGAGTCGATGCTCTGATGGAGTTCGGCTATGTTCTTGCCTACATATTGCTGCCTCATCCCCTGCTCGTCAAGGCGGTTGAAGTTGGCGTCGAATGGTATGAGGATCTGCTTGTCGAAGAAATTCTCGCGGCGGAAAGGTACGTTGCGGTCACTGGTGCGCTGCTCGCGGAGATTCTCGAACTGCTCCCCCTCATAAAGATGCAGATATAGGTGGCTCATCTCCGGAGTCATGGCCATCTGTGCTGAGTCGGCGAGAAGGATTGTGACGTTGTCGCCCCGGTTCACGTCGTAGATCATGACGTCGTAGAGCATGCCTGTCTCCTTGTTCTTCTCCTTTACGAGAAGATTGTAGCCCGGTATCTGGTCGTAGAATACGTTTTCAGGGATTTCAACCTCAGGAGATTTCTGACGGACTGAGAAAAGGAGCGTCCACATCTTGACCTGAGCTTTCGGAAGCACGTTGTTCTGAAAGAAGAAGGCTCCGACGGCCAGCAGCCCGACTACGAATATCAGCGGAGCCATGACCCTGATCAGCGAGATTCCCGACGCCTTCATTGCAGTGAGCTCGAATTTCTCTCCGAGATTGCCGAAGGTCATCAGTGATGCGAGGAGGATGGCCAGAGGCAACGCCATAGGCACCATCGACAGGGCGGCGTAGAAGAACAGCTCTCCGATGACGTCCATACCCAGTCCCTTGCCTACGAGCTGGTCGATATACTTCCACAGAAACTGCATCAACACGATGAAGAGCACGATGAGGAATGTCATCGCGAATAGCGGCAGAAACGTCTGCAGCATGAAGATATGGAGGCGCTTTACTATTTTCATATCTTTTTCTGAATGCAAAGTTACAAAATAATTCCGCATATTAGGGTCTTATTCCAATATTTTTTGCTAAATTTGCGTATTGTTATTTCTTCTCGACAACTAAACCTAAGCTCCGGCCCTCGGGCCGCCCCTTAAAACTCAAAATAAAAGACCATGACACTTTTTGAAAGACTGACCGCTAAGGCCAAGGAAAATCCACAGAGACTCGTCCTTCCCGAATCTCTCGAACCACGAACACTGAAGGCTGCCGACCACATTCTGGCCGAAAAGATCGCCGAAGTGACTTTCTTAGGCAAGGCAGAGAACATCCTCGCAAAGGCTGACGAACTTGGCCTCGCAAACATCAAGAATGCCCGCATCTGCGACCCTGACGACGTTGAATTCACGGAAAAATACGCAGAACTCCTCTGCGAGCTCCGCAAGAAGAAGGGCATGACAATCGACGATGCCCGCTATCAGGTGAAGAATCCTCTCTATCTCGGATGCCTCATGATCAAGGCAGGTGACGCCGACTGTATGGTGGCCGGTGCGCTCAGTCCTACTTCAAGCGTGCTTCGTGCCGCGTTCCAGGTGCTGAAGACCAAACCCGGCGTGACTTGCGTGAGCGGTGCCTTTATCATGCTCCTGCCCGAAGGATGCAAGTTCGGCGACAACGGAATGCTCGTTTTCGCGGATTGCGCCGTCGTTCCTGATCCGACCACCGAGGAACTCGCGCAGATCGCCATTGAGACAGCCAAGACCACTAAGAATATCGCTGGCCTCGACCCCGTAGTGGCTATGCTTAGCTTCTCCACAAAGGGCAGCGCGAGCCATGAGCGTGTCGACAAGGTGCGCAACGCAGCCGAACTCGTGCATCAGCTTGCTCCGGAACTTAAGGTTGACGGCGAGCTCCAGAGCGACGCCGCCATCGTGCCGAGCGTTGGAGCCCAGAAGGCTCCCGGCAGCGAGGTTGCCGGACACGCCAACACCCTTATTTTCCCGTCGCTCGAAGCCGGCAACATCGGCGATAAGCTCGTTCAGCGTCTCTCCGGCGCCGGCGCGGTAGGCCCGATCCTCCAGGGTCTCGCGGCTCCCGTCAACGACCTCAGCCGTGGCGCTACGGTGGAAGACATCATCAACACCATCATCGTGACCTGCAACCAGTCGC
>JAIDTS010000032.1 GCA_029060585.1 Muribaculaceae bacterium | reverse complement strand
CGTGCGGAGCCTTTCTAACGCTTCGTGGTATCCGGAAGCCGTTTTGTCAGCGTAGTGAGCGTCTGTGCTAAGTATAAGCCTTGCATTGTATTTCTTAAGTAGAGGCCACCATCTTTGTGCAGGAAAGAATCTTCCGGAAGTGTCAAATTTTTTTGTGTTGATTTCTATTATAACGTCTTTCTCTACAGCCTTTGCTATCACCTTCTCTACCAGTTCCGCATACCAGTCCTGATCCTCCAGATCCGACTGAGCATAACTTCCGTTATCGCCGATTTTGTCGAGATGCCCTATAATGTCAAAGCCTCCTTTTTCCAGCATCTCAAGCTGCATTAGGAAATACGTCTGAGCCACATATTGTAGATCTCCACTGTATTCGCTTTCAAGATATTTGAGGAATCTTTCGGCTGGACCATCCACATCGACCGGGCGACCATCTTGTGTCCGAACGAAATGCACTGATCCTATTCTGTAGTCTAGAGGAATCGATTGAAAAAAGTCTGTATGAGGTCCGAAAGCTTCCGAAACATAATCAATCTCCATACCGGAAAGAACACGCATCTTTCCTTCATAGTATTTCTTCAGTCTTCTTGATTCGTTAAGGTAGGCATCTACGTCTTCAGCTTTCATATTTGCTCCAGATGGGCAGCAGATCGGACTATGGGGAGATGTGCCCCAAATGGAAAAGCCCTCTTCATATGCCGCTTTGGCCATCTCTTCCATGTTTGCACGACCATCGCAAAATTCAGTGTGGCTATGTAGATTGATCATTGTTTCAATTCTGCAGTTATGATACTGTTACGCATTTTCTTCAGACGGTCGTCCTGCCATTCACGCTTAGATTCAAGATCAAGTATCTGATTTTTGAGCGCTTTGGCTGTTCCTTTGTTTTTGTCAGTGGTATGATACTGCTTTCTCAAGGCGGTCAGTTTAGATTCCAGCTCTGAGTGTTCTTTTAAGGCCTCGAGGTATTGCTGCATATTGCGTTTAGCGTTAGGCGAAGTGAAATCCGAAAGTCGTTTTGCTATTTTGCCTCCCGGTAAAGGAAAAAAGAAATCGGACTCAGATGTTTTCTTATTGGTTTTGTTCCGCTCGTGAATTCCTTTCAATATGCCTGCATAATCAGTATCGGGATTCTGCGTAAGACTGATGTCTTCCACCTTTGCGAGGGATATGATGTCATCCTCCTCTTCAAGCACATAATTTTTCCTTATTTCATTAGTCTTGAATATATAAATGGAAACCTGACCGTCAAGTTTATTGCGGTCAGTTACCCACCATCCGATACCATTATCCTCGTCTATAGCTATCATATACTCGTTGAATGGCGAATTGAATGGGTAACCTAATCCGATGGGTTGACGAAATTCTCCGTTAACGGGATCTTTTGTGGCCACAAACAGGTCATATCCTCCCATACTACCATCTCCGTCAGATGAATAGTAAAGAGTAAGTCCGTCTGAAAGAAGGAATGGATTTCGTGCGTTTCCTCCATCATTTAGAATGTCTCCGCTTTTTTCAGGAACGTCCCAGGAATCATCCATGAGTCGTTCACTCTGCATAATGATCTCCTTATGTTCGGCATCGTTTTCCGACCACATCATTACGTCTCCCGACTCCGAAGTATAAGTGAAATCTGATTGGTTATGGCGATTGTTGATCTCGGTAGCAACGTCTCTTGTAAGTATCTTCCCACCGGAAGTCGGCAATTTAATGAATTTGAAAAAATCAGTCGCCGGAACGTCTATTCTATCGATGATCTCAATTTTCTGCACGTTTTCGAGGGAATTTTCTGCTATTTCAAGCTGGCGCAAGTATTTTTCAAGAAGCTCCTCGCCAGGAATATTAGGAGTCTTTTTCAGACTCTTGGCAAACTTCTCATAGTACTCGGTGGCAAGCTCAAAGTCATAGTTTAAGAATGCGTCACGTCCGTCCCTTAGGAGGTCTCCTTTTGCAATCGGAATACATACGACACATGCAAGCATTCCAAAAAATACTTTAGATTCTATTCTATTTGTTCTTTTCACCATAAAAATGATTGTGAGAATATGTGATCCTCATTATATAT
>JAIDTS010000319.1 GCA_029060585.1 Muribaculaceae bacterium | reverse complement strand
GACCTCGTTGGTATGCGTTACGCCCAGCTTATGCCGTGGGTGAAACCTACAGAGAAAGTCAATGAGTTCGCACCCGATTTCGTGAAAGAATATGCGGCTGCCCATCCCGAGAAATGCTATGAGGTAGGCACCGACCGCTTCGTGGAGATTGCCGACGAGGCCTTCCGTGTAATTCCTGGTGATTATGTGACTACGGAAGACGGTACCGGTATCGTTCATATCGCGCCGACATTCGGTGCCGACGATGCCAAGGTAGCCAAGGCTGCCGGAATCCCGGCCCTTTTCATGGTCAACAAGAGAGGGGAGACCCGTCCGATGGTCGACCTTACAGGAAAATACTATACTCTCGACGAACTCGCTCCTGAATTCATCGAGAAGTGTGTCGATGTTGAGCTATACAGCAAGCATGCAGGCGACTATGTGAAGAACGCCTACGATCCGAAGTTCAACGAAGGCGGGAAATACGATGAGGCTGCAGCTTCAAAGGCTGAAGACCTCAATGTAGTCCTTTGCATGGAGATGAAGATTGCAGGGCAGGCATTCAGCATCGCTAAGCACGTCCATAACTATCCTCACTGCTGGCGTACGGACAAGCCCGTTCTCTACTATCCGCTCGACAGCTGGTTTATCCGTACTCCGGAGGCCCGCGAACGTCTCATCGAGCTGAATAAGACCATAAAGTGGAAACCCGAATCTACCGGTTCAGGACGCTTCGGAAAATGGCTCGAGAACGTTCAGGACTGGAACCTCAGCCGCTCACGCTACTGGGGAACTCCGCTTCCTATCTGGCGCACCGAAGACGGCAAGGAGGAAATCTGCATCGGAAGCTATCAGGAACTCTACGACGAGATAGAGAAGGCCGTAAAGGCCGGCGTGATGAAGGAGAATCCCTTTGCTAACAAGGGTTTCAAACCCGGCGACTACTCGAAGGAAAACTACGACAAGATTGATCCTCACCGTCCCTATGTCGACGATATAACCCTCGTCTCCGCAAGCGGAAAACCGATGAAGCGTGAACTCGACCTCATCGACGTGTGGTTTGATTCCGGCGCGATGCCCTACGCACAGTGTCATTATCCCTTCGAGAACAAGGAGGCTCTCGACAGCCATGAGATCTACCCGGCCGACTTCATCGCCGAGGGTGTCGACCAGACACGCGGTTGGTTCTTCACGCTCCATGCTATCGCAGGCATGGTGTTTGATTCCGTAAGCTACAAGGCAGTCATCTCCAATGGTCTTGTGCTCGACAAGAACGGAAATAAGATGAGCAAACGTCTGGGCAATGCCATCGATCCCTTCGGCAACATCGAGAAATTTGGAAGTGATCCTGTCCGTTGGTACATGATATCCAACTCCTCTCCCTGGGACAACCTCAAGTATGACGAGGACGGTGTGGCCGAAGTTAGCCGTAAGCTTTTCTCAACGCTCTACAATACATATAAGTTCTTCGCACAATACGCCAACGTAGACGGTTTCACAGGCGACGAGCCTCAGGTGCCCGTAGCCGAGCGTCCTGAGATCGACCGTTGGGTTCTTTCCCTTCTCAATACGCTCGTAGCTGAGGTGGAGAAAGATCTTGACGATTACGAACCCACAAAGGCCGCACGCGCAATCGAGACATTCGTCAACGACAACCTCTCCAACTGGTATGTGCGTCTCAACCGCAAGCGTTTCTGGGCAGGTGAAATGGATGCCGACAAACTTGCGGCTTATCAGACTCTATACACATGTCTTAAGACTGTGGCTCTGCTGATGGCTCCGTTCGCTCCCTTCTATGCAGACCGCCTCTATGGCGACCTTACCGGAGCTGCTTCGGATGGAGAGGGATATGCTTCTGTCCATCTCGCAGACTTCCCTGTCAGCGATCCAGCTCTTGTGGATTCCGCTCTCGAACGCCGTATGGCACTCGCGCAGATTGCAACTTCTCTTGTGCTCGCTCTTCGCCGTAAAGTCAACATAAAAGTGCGCCAGCCTCTGAGCCAGCTCCTGATGCCGGCGATCGATGCTGCGCAGAAAGCTGATTTCGAGGCGATCGCCCCGCTCGTTGCCGCAGAGGTCAACGTGAAGGAAGTGAAGATCGTCGACAACGAGGAGTCCGGCCTCGTGAAGAAGGTGAAGGCCGATTTCAAGAAACTCGGCCCACGCTATGGTAAGGTGATGAAAGCTCTCGGAAAGGCTATAACGGAAATGACGGCCGAGCAGATCGCTGAACTTGAGCGGGCAGGCTCCATTGCGTTTGCTGATGTGGAGGGAGTTCCTGTCGTGACGCTCGACGATGTTGAGATTATCCCGGAAGACGTGCCCGGATGGCTTGTGGCAAATGATGGCAACGTCACTGTCGCGCTTGACGTTACGGTCACTGACGCCCTTCGCAACGAGGGACTTGCGCGCGAACTCATCAACCGCATCCAGAATATCCGCAAGGAGTCTGATTTCGCTATCACAGACAGAGTGAAGGTCGTGCTTTCCGATACTCCGGAAGTGAGTGCCTGCCTCGGGGAGTACAAGGACTACATCGCCTCGCAGGTGCTTGCCGACTCCATTGAGCTCGCAGCGGACGTTCCCGCTCCTGCCAAGGAACTCGATATCGACGGCATGAAGATTCTCGCCAACGTAGTGCGCTGAAGGATATGACTGATTCATCTATCAATAAAGGCACCCGCCACTCCGTGATCTCTACGGGGTGGCTGGTGGCTATTGTGATGTTGCTTGTCGTTGTGATAGATCAGGCCGTAAAGATCTATGTAAAGACTCATTTCTATATGGGGGAGGCCTATGAGGTCTTTCCTTGGTTTCAGATAAAGTTTATCGAAAACAACGGCATGGCCTTCGGCATGGAGCTCTTCAATAAGTTCATCCTGACCTTCGGGCGCATCGCGGCAGTGCTCTTCTTCATATGGTTTATTAATAAGGCACTGGCTCTTCCGGGACTTCGAACCGGTTTCTATTTCGCCTGCGCGCTTATTACGGCAGGAGCTGCCGGCAATATATTCGACTGCGTCTTCTACGGCGAGATCTTCAACAACCCCTTCCCGCCGCAACACGCCGTGCTGTTTCCCTCCGGAGGGGGATATGCCGGATGGTTTGAAGGCAGGGTGGTCGATATGCTCTATTTCCCGTTCTTCTCATTCACATGGCCCTCCTGGATTCCCGGAATCGGAGGAAAGGAATACGAGTTCTTCCAGTATATCTTCAATATAGCTGACGCTTCCATCTGTGTAGGTGTCGCGCTTCTCATCATCTTCTTCTCCGGCGACTGCTCGAAGGCGTTCAACGGCGTATTCGACCGTCAGGAAAAGAAGGATTCCGAAAAATAATAAGCCACGCTTGGATTCATGATAAAGAGATACCTGTCCATATTAGCGATTCTCGTATTGATTGCCTCCGGATGCTCGAAGCGTCCAAAAGGAATCCTCAGCGAAGACAAGATGGTTGCTGTCATGACCGATCTTCAGATCGCCGAGGCCTATGACCGCTCCGGCGATGCCAACGGATATCTCCAGGGGCGTAACCGCGAGTTGCTTGGTAGAGGCATATTGATGCAACATGGAGTCACTCCCGAGGAGATGGACAGCACGCTTGCATGGTATGGCAGAAATATGGATGAGTATCCTAAACTATATAAGAGAATCGATGCCGAGCTGAACAAGCGGCAGTTGAAATACGCGAGAGCGGCAGGGGAGTCTGAGTCTGAGACTTCCTCTGCTGATCTTTGGCCCTACAGCAGGCATTTTATAGTTAATGACAGATCCCTTACCCGAGGAATCATCGCCAATATTCCTGCTTCCGAACTGGCTCCCGGCGATAAACTGACCTGGAAGATGACTGTTGATGGTGCTTCAGCCCGCACTTTGACGCTTGGCGTCGACTATTCCGACGGTTCTTCAGAGGTCTATAAACAGACCAACCGGAGTTTCGACAAGTGGGTGGAGCTTTCGCTTCAGACGGATTCCGTTCTTGAGGTCACAAGGATTTTTGCCATCGCGGATTTTGAACATACTTCGCCGCAAGTGCGTGTAGATAGTGTATATCTGACTCATATACCGTTCAATAGGGAGGAGTATGGCAAATCCGGTTTTCAACGCTCTGTCCGTCCTGCCGGACGTAAGATTGTCTTGCCCCCGGATACTTCCGCGAATTCAAGCCTTGTGCCTGAGGAGATTACTTCAAGACCCTCCGAATCCACCGAGAACAGTCGCGGCGTCAGCACGCGGCGGTAACGGTTGAAATAACTCCCATATACCCAATACCATTCTTCTTCAGCCACCTTGTCCCATTCCTGAAAAGCGCGGTGGATCTCAAAGACCTTGCTCTGAGATACGCGGCAGGCGAGTTTCCTCCCGTCTGTCATCGTGCAGAGGCACACTATGGAATGTGCTTTCGCATTGTCGCTTGCCAGCTCCTCCTTGGTGCAGCGGTGGCTTACGGTGATGTGGCGTCCGAAATTCCGGTTGATTTCATTCATGAGTTTCCTGAACTGGGGGCCATGGCTTGAAGAATCCTTTATTTTCTTGAAATGAATGAGATAGTGGATCATCTCATGGATTACTACATCCTCAAGCACTTCCTCCTTCAGTTCATATCGGGAACTGAGCGTAAGGTGATAGGTTTCCTTGGTTCTCCTTAAAAGATAGGTATGTCGTTCTGCCTTAAACTGTCCCATGAAAGTGCGTGCGGAGGATATGTGCATCAATGGCCGCGGAAGTGCGTCGCGGAATATTTCTCTGTTGAATCTGTCGAATCTGTTTTCCAAAAATTCCAGGGTGGCTTTCATTTTTGTTCCTTTCGGTTTAGTGTATATGCTCCGATCGCGAGTACAAGCATCCATAGAGCGACTCCGTAGAGGGGAATCTGATATTCTATTACAAATTCCGTGCCACATGAAAGCCACTCCGTGCTTTTAAGCATCATAGTATATCCATGGTCAAGTACGCTGCCGAGCCAGCCGATCTCGATTCCAAAGGAAAGCATTCCGGTAAAGACTACAGCGAGGCAGATATAGAAGGGGAGGAGTGGCAGTATAAGCAAGTTGGAGGGGAGGAACATCAGTGGCACCTGCGAGAAATAATAGGACGTCAGGACCCAGGAGGCCGCGGTAGCCACAATCGTGGTGATGATTGCGCCGCATATGCCGAAAAGCACCGGATGCAGACGGTGGCTTATCGGATTCAGACGGGAGGCATATGCGATCAATGCTCCCACGCATACCACGCTCAGCTGGAATCCTGCGTCGAAAAGTGCGGTCGGATCTGCAAGCAGAATGAGGAGGCACGCTGTGCAGAGTGCGTTCCCGCCGAAGTTCTTTCTTTCAGCCATTATGCCGATAAACGCGAGGGTTGCCATGATGCATGCTCGGACTGATGAATATGCCATGCCGGTGACCGCCACATAGAGCCATAATATCAGTATGGCGATTGCGTATCCCCATTTATATCTTCCGATAAGCTTTGCGGGCCACATAAGGATTATAAGGAAACCTGCGAGTATTCCGATATGCAGTCCGCTAAGAGCCAGCATATGTGCCATGCCTCCGTTGGCAAAAGTCATTCTTGTCTGCTCGTCGAGCCCCGTCTTGTCGCCCATGAGTATGGCCTTGAGGAAGTCAGCGGTCTCTTTCTCTATGTGGCTCTTCTCGATGTCGATCTCGATTCTTTCCCTTATTCTTATAAAGAAATATCTTGGATCAGAACTTCTGTCTGCTATCTTTATGCCGTTGCTGAAGATCCTTCCGGAATATAAGATGCCGGATGCCTTAAGCATTGGAGTGATCCTCCTTCCTGTCTCGGTGGTGTCGGTCGATAGTTTCCTGAGAAATCTGGTAGGGATCTTTATGATGTCTCCGGCTGAGACATCGGTGGCTCCGCTTCTGATTCTTGCCTTGGCTCCGTTTGTGCCTTCTATCACTGCGTCGATTCTGTCTCCATATGTCTTTGTCAGAACGGATGTCACCTCACAGTAGAGGGAGTCCGGCACATTTTCGCCAAATGCCTCTTCGAGAGACAATGGTCTGTTCAGTGACTCATCCGTAAGGCCGATTCCTGAGAAAAGTAATGCTACCCAGACGATATGCCATTTCCCAAGTCTGAAGGTGAGTGTCGGGTCTTTCGAGGCGTTCAGTATATAAAGATAGATCGAGATTGCTATGGCTATTGGAATGCACCCGCACCACCATGCCGCTCCGGAAGCGGCTGACGCGGCAATTCCGGATGCAAGGGCGATCGTCGGTATCAGCGGGCCTCTTTGCATTGCTTCACTCTTCAGTCCATATCTTCCAAGCCCCTACGGCCTGAAGACGAAGCATCTCAAGCCCGTTGCTGACTGTGCATCCGTGTGCCTTGCATATCTTCATAAAGAGTGTTTCTGCCGGATTATAGACAAGGTCGAAGCATATCTGCCCGGCATGAAGATACTCATAGGGGAAGGGGGCTGCTGTGTCTACGTCCGGGCTGGTGCCGAGAGGTGTGCAGTTGACTATGCATTTTGCGCCGTAGATCATTCCCGGAGTCAACTCTGCATAGGAGAGGCAATCGCTCTTATGGGTCCTTCCGACGAGCTGCGTGTCGAATCCCAACTTTCGCATCGACCATACGACGGCCTTCGATGCCCCGCCAGTCCCGAGAATAAGCGCGAGAGGTCTCTGCAGATCGTCGGCCGGACTATATTCGACTGACTCAAGCACTTCCTTCATCGACTCCGTAAAACCGTAGGCATCCGAGTTATAGCCTTTGAGGCTATAGTTTCCGCTTCCAGCATCGCGGCGAATCTTTATGACGTTGACGGCTCCTATCTGGCTTGCTTCCTCGCTGAGCTCATCAAGATACTTCATCACTTCCACTTTATAGGGAATAGTGACGTTAAGTCCCTTGAGAAGCGGATGTTCTCCGATCAGCTCGGGAAGAAGGTCGATGTTTTCGAGAGGAAACAGACTGTAGGAGGCATCAATATCCTCCCTCTTAAATTTCTCATTGAAATATTTTGCCGAGAAGGAATGCCCCAGCGTTTTTCCAATCAGTCCGAACTCCATCTTTACCATATGACTACCCTTTCCTCTTTGGCACGCCACATCGGATCTCCTTCCTTGATGCCGAAGGCCTTATGGAACTCATCGATGTTTTTCAACGTTGCGTTGACACGTTCTCTTCCTTGGGAATGAGGGTCCGACTTGACACTGAGCTGGATATCTTCATCCCTCGAGTTTTCAGCCCATACATTGGCGTAGGCCAGATAGAATCGCTGCAGGGGCGAGAAGCCGTCAATATCCTCGGATGATTTGTCTTTGGTCGCATCAAGATAGGCTGTAAGGGCAACCCGGAGGCCACCCTGATCGGCGATATTCTCTCCGAGGGTGAAGCGTCCGTTGGCGTGTATGCCGGGGAGCACCTCTATGGCATCGAACTGTCTCACAAGTATGTCAGCCTTCTCATTGAAGCGCACGGCGTCTTCCTGCGTCCACCATTCGGCAAGATTGCCGTCTTTATCGAATTTTCGGCCACTGTCGTCGAAGCCATGAGTCATCTCGTGTCC
>JAIDTS010000318.1 GCA_029060585.1 Muribaculaceae bacterium | reverse complement strand
CATAGCAGCATCTGTCGCCCCGTCACTGAATTTATGTATTCACCGAGATTATGGTCCGGTCCGAAGATAATCTTCTCGTCAGCCGGGAGCGACTCCACTATCTTGCGGGCATTGCCCGAAGTGACAACTATATCGGTAAGGGCCTTCACGGCAGCCGAGGTATTGACGTAGCTTATCACTGTATGGTCCGGATGCTCCTTGACGAATTTCTCAAACTCCACAGGGTCACAGCTGTCGGCGAGAGAACAGCCTGCCTTCGTATCCGGAATCAGCACTACGCGGTCAGGGCAGAGTATCTTGGCTGTCTCCCCCATGAAGTGCACGCCGCACATCACGATGACTTCCGCATCAGTTTCCGCCGCCTTACGCGCCAGCGCGAGCGAGTCGCCGATGAAGTCGGCTATCTCCTTTATTTCGTCGCGCTGATAATAGTGGGCCATTATCACCGCATTCTTTTCTTTCTTGAGAGCCGCTATCTCATCGGCCAACTGCTTCCCAGAGAGTGTCTCGGGGGTAGAAGTTTTCGACTTCATTTTTTATTTTTATAAGTTTTATAAAAAATTTAAAATCTTAAAAAATTAACAACAACAATAATGGGTGTAGATAAGTGACGATTACTTTCTACCAAAAAATTTGGTATTCTCAGTTATCGAACAATTATATACAGTTGTCTACAGGTTGTCAAACCCCAACTTTCCGATAAATCAGAGGTATGCCGATCTTTTCGACATCCATGTAGATAACTGCAAAGTTAATAAATTTTCAGCGATAATATGTAGAAATTCTTCTTATTTTTGATGATAAGGGGAGGCGAAAACTGAAGAAAAACTGCTTATATGCGTCCATATTTCGGTATGTGCATCTTAATCTACATTCCTATTGTTCTGTTTTTCTACAGTTTTCTGCCGATTTTCAACAAGTTTTTGACGTTTATCTACAGGTTTTCGACAGGAGGATCAGGGTACATGCACGCTGAGAGGCGGAGTGGCAGAGAGTGCTGAGTGAGGGCTTTAATTGCTGACACTCGGAGCGGAGAACGCTGGGGCGGCAAAGGTGGTGGGAACGGTGGGGCTCGCGCAAAGGGGCATGAGGGCTCGCGGAGGGAGTCTTTCTTAATGGCGATGTTGCAATCGGAAGCGAAGTGCGCAGAGGCTCGCTGCGCATAGCGTAAGTGGGGCATTCATTCGGGGATGCCGCTATGGTGAGATTATATACGAATGAGTTAAGGGTGGATGGGAAAGGTGGGGCTGCAATGCGGATCGGCTGCGGGCTTTGCCCTGCCGTGGTCGCTGACGTGGCCGGATGGAACGCGGATTTTTTAATTTTCAGGCTTCAGGTTTGAGGATCATGTCGGCGACCTGGCCGACGCTGATTCGTGGCTGAGCCCGTCTTCGCCGGCTTTCGCGGATAATATGCTTAGCTTTTGCTTCCTAAAGTGATAGGAGCAAGATTCCCTATTGAAAAACTTGCAGAAAGACCAAGAGCTTTAAGAACTCTGACAATAGTAGATATTGTCAGATTCCTACCGTTTTCAATCTTTGAAATTTGTGCAGTCTGGACACCAATTCTCTCACCAAGTTCTCTCTGAGTTATGTTTTGGAGCTTTCTGGCTTCTCTGATTCTTGATCCAATAAGTGCGGCTTCTACCTCAGTCTCAAATGCATCTCTTGTGGGGGTTCCGATTTTACCTAAGTGCTTATCTGTGATTTCTTCAAGAGTATAAAATTTCATATTATTCTTTATTCTTTTGTTTATAATATTCTTTTCTTATGGCTTCGGCTCTTTCAATTTCTTTAGCCGGTGTCTTTTGAGTCTTTTTTAAGAAACCATGAGTGGTCACTATTAACGCTCTTGCTTCTTTATCAAAGAAAGATAGAAGACGGTATTTCATTCCAGCGTAAATAGTTCTGAATTCCCAAATATTGGATCCATCGAGTTTCTTGAATATTTCGATGTCCTGCTGTCCGCTTTCAACAAGCCGAATATTGTAGAGAATTTTTGCTTTTGCTTTCAGGGGAAGTGAATCTAGAAAATTATCCACCTCTTCTGATAGCAAAACCTTATACTTTATTTGCCCTCCCATGTCTTACATTTTAGTATTGCAAAATTAATAAAAAATTTCCATATATGGAAATTCTGAGGAGCCAAAATTGATAAGTTTCATCATATATTAGGAATTTCCTTAAAGTAAGTATCGTGGAAACTATTCAGACGCAAGCGGGGAGTACCATAGGAGGGATGGGGATTTCGGACTTACGCACTCAACACTGTGGGGGACCGTGCTGAAGCTCGGGGGCAGAAAAAGAAAATTTCACCTTCGACAAACCTGCTGCACAACAGGGGCAGAGGAGTTGGGGAAGGTGGTCTGGTAAATGGAAACAAG
>JAIDTS010000317.1 GCA_029060585.1 Muribaculaceae bacterium | reverse complement strand
TTGAAAAGGTTGATCAGTATTGAGCTGTGTGGAAGTGAAGTATAAGGATAGAGACGCTTGTCCTGTACTTTGTAAAGAGTGTCTACGCCGTAAGGCATCACCTGCTTTTCGATGTCTTTCAGGTCGTCGCCTGCTACTACCGCTTCAAGCTTGATGCCAAGCTTATCGGCCAACTGGCGACCTTTGGTGAGGAGCTCAAGGCTCACATCAGCTACTTTGCCGTCTTCGTATTCAAGATATACGATAAGATTGTTCTTGTCTGCCATAATATTTTAGCCGATTGTATGGTTTGCGAATAATTCTTTGATCAGGTCTTCGATTGCTTCGTCCGTGTTCTCTATCTTGCGGGCTTCCTTTGCAGTGAAGACTACGTTTTCGATGCTCTTCACCTTTGTAGGGCTGCCGGCGAGACCGCACTGCGCGAGGTCAGCATCAACATAGGCTGCGTTCCACTCCCCTATGTTAAGATACGGGCGCTTCTCGATGAGTTCCTTTTTCTTCTCATCGTTGGCTACCTCTGAGGGGACAGCGGCATATTTGTATTTCTGGAGGCATTTGGCGTTTCTGGGTCGGCAGTCTGCTGCGCTTCCGTTGACGGTGACTACGAGTGGAAGTGGAGCCTTGACAGTCTCAACGCCTGACTCTATACGACGTTTTACCGTGACCTTTCCTCCTTCAGCATCGATGATTTCTTCTGCATATGTCACTGTCGGAAGTCCAAGTTTTTCTGCCACCTGCGGTCCAACCTGAGCGGTATCACCATCGATTGCCTGACGGCCACCTATTATCAGGTCGTAGTTGCCGAGTTTCTTGATGGCGGCGCTGAGGGCGTAGGAAGTGGCGAGTGTATCGGATCCCGCGAAGGCTCTGTCCGAAAGGACTACTCCGTTGTCCGCACCGCGGTACAGTCCCTCGCGGATGATTTCTGCTGCACGGGCCGGACCCATGGTTAGTATTGTCACTTTTGTGCCGGGATACATGTCCTTGAGGCGGAGTGCCTGTTCAAGCGCATTGAGATCTTCGGGGTTGAAGATGGCTGGAAGGGCTGCACGATTGACTGTGCCGTCTTCCTTCATGGCATCTTTTCCGACGTTTCTCGTATCAGGTACCTGCTTTGCAAGCACTATGATATTTACACTCATAATTTTATAATATTATGTTTATAAATAATTGTCAATCATTAAAAAATCCTCAGAAGCCATCC
>JAIDTS010000316.1 GCA_029060585.1 Muribaculaceae bacterium | reverse complement strand
GCCTCTTCCCAGGCGATGGTCTTATCCTTGTTTTCGAGAAGGAAATCAATGTCGTCGAGGGCGTTCATGAGGCAGTATTTCTTATAGCCGTTTATCTCAAACTTCTCGCTCTCGCCGGTGGCCTTGTTGGTGACCGTCTGGTTGGGGAGGTCGACTTCCACAAGAGTAGCGGGATCCTTCTCGATCGATGCGAAGAGGTTGGCGAGGAATGGTTCGCTGACCACGACCGGAAGCACGAAATTGTTGAGCTCGTTGTTTTTGTGTATGTCGGCGAAGAAGCTGCTGATCACGACACGGAAACCGTATCCGGCGATGGCCCATGCGGCGTGTTCGCGGCTGGATCCGCTGCCGAAGTTCTTTCCGGCTACGAGGATCTCGCCGCTGTATCGTGGATCGTTGAGCACGAATTTCTCGTTGAGCGATCCGTCGGGGTTGTAGCGCCAGTCGCGGAAGAGGTTTTCCCCGAAGAAGCTTTCCTCGCGGGTGGTGGCCTTGAGGAATCGGGCGGGTATTATCTGGTCGGTGTCGACGTTTTCGAGGGGTAGGGGCACGCAGGTGCTCGTTATGATGTCGAATTTCTGTTTCATCGTCTTGAGGCTTAAGTCTTCAGTCTTGAGTCTTCAGTCTTAAGTATTTAAGTTTATGATTTGGCTATCTATTGCAATTTGACTGGTTGAATCTCACGCAGAGTCCTCCGAGCACTGTCGTGCCTTCTTAAAGTGAAGTGAACTGGCTGGCTGACATCTGAGGCTTTGGATTATAAGGGAGGGGCTTCAACGCGGATCGGCTGCGGGCTTCGCCCTGCCGGGGTCGCGGATAGGGCGGATGGAACGCGGATTTTTTAAGTCTTTAGTCTTCAGTCTTAAGAGGAATGTCGAGGACCTGACCGACGCTGATTCGTGGCTGAGCCCGGCTTCGCTGGCTGTCGCGGATATTGTATACCAGCGAGTTGATGGAAGTTCAATGGTAGGAGCAAAGGGCTCGCAGGGAATTTATGTCAGAGGGTGCGGGGATCGGTGATCACTCCTGTTACAGCTGCGGCTGCGGCTACAAGGGGACTTGCGAGGACGGTGCGCGCTCCGGGGCCCTGACGCCCCTCGAAGTTGCGGTTTGACGTCGACACTGAGAGTTTCCCGGCGGGAATCTTGTCGTCGTTCATCGCGAGGCACGCGGAGCAGCCCGGCTGGCGAATCTCGAAGCCGGC
>JAIDTS010000315.1 GCA_029060585.1 Muribaculaceae bacterium | reverse complement strand
CCTCCCTCCACGCCTACAACTGACACGCATATGACTGCACAGATACACAAATTTCTGGGTCATAGAATGCTCCTGACAGCCGAAGGGAATATTCTTACTCAATGCAGATGGATCTTACCGGAGGACACCGTCCAGGACTGCGACCATATCCCCCAAAGAAACGAAGTCATCGGTATGGCCATATCCCAGATTTCTGAATATCTGGAAGGCAAACGCAAGGTTTTCAATATGCCTTTCCGCCTTGATGGTACTGAATTCCGCAGGAAAGTATGGGATGAGATGCGCAGGATTCCATATGGAGAGGCAATAACCTACAAGGAACTGGCACGCCGTATCGGCTCGCCTGATGCGTGTCGTGCTGTAGCGAATGCCTGCGGAGCAAACCCCTTCCCTATCCTTATCCCATGCCACCGCGTCGTTGCCTCAGGCGGTAAGATCGGCGGCTATACCGGGGGCCTCGACATCAAGCTCGCATTGCTTGAATTAGAAAAACAAAACGCTCATCAATGACGTTTTATTAGTAAAATAAGACATCATTAATCATAAAAACAATTTCACTATGAGCTTCATCTGGTATATTCTTATTGGCATTGCGTCCGGCGCCGTAGCCGGCAAACTTATGCGTGGCGGCGGCTTCGGCTGGATCGTCAACCTCATCGTAGGCATAATCGGAGGCGTCCTCGGCGGCTGGCTCTTCGGCCTCCTCGGAATCACGACCTCAGGTATTATCGGCAATCTCATAACCTCCGTTGTAGGTGCTATCGTCCTCCTCTGGCTCGTCGGCCTCCTCTCCCGCTCCACCCACCACTAAATGAATTTATCCTATACATTGCAAAGCCCCCTGCAGCATCATGCTGCAGGGGGCTTCAAAGTTAAAGAAGATAAATGTTTATCTCAATTTTCGCACTACGCACTACGCATCACTCAGTCAGATCGGAGGGAAGCACCGGCATCGCTCCTTTCTTGGTGCAGACAAATGCTGAGGTGCGTACGGCGATCGAATGGGCTTCGGGAACAGATTTACCCTTGAGTATGCTTGCGATGAAGGCAGCGGTGAAAGAGTCGCCGGCACCCACTGTATCGGCAACCTCAACCTTCGGTGTCGGCTGGAAGGAGACATTGCCCGGAGTGAACACATAGCTGCCGTTGACACCGCAGGTAAGGATAAGCATCTTCAGGTTGTACTTCCCGAGAAGTATCCAGCACTTGTCCTGTAGGTCGATGCCGGGATAGCCGAACATACGGCTTACAGTCACCAACTCCTCGTCGTTGATCTTGAGTATATTGCAACGCTCCATAGAATTTGTGAGGATTTCCTTATTGTAGAAACCCTGACGGAGATTTACGTCAAACACTACAAGATTGTCATCATTCTTCGGCATTGCGTCAAGGAATTTGCCGATAGTCTCACGCGACACTACGTTGCGCTGTGCCAACGAGCCGAAGCAAACAGCCTTGGTCTTCTTTGCAAGACCTTCAAGAGCCTCGTTGAACGGGATATTGTCCCATGCCACATTCTCCTTGATGTCATAGATAGGTATACCGGCTTCGTCGAGTTCCACTTGTACAGTACCTGTTGGATAAGGCACCACGGAGATGAGCTGGTTGAGCCCCTTTGATGTGAAGTTGTCGAGAATCTCCTTGCCGAGATGGTCGTCGCCTACAGCACTGACCACACAGCTGGGAAGGCCGAACTGCGACACGTGATATGCGAAGTTTGCGGGTGCTCCGCCGATTTTCTTTCCTTCAGGAAGGATGTCCCAAAGGGCCTCACCCATTCCTACTACAAAGTCTTTCATGTTGTGTATTCTTATTTAATTGTTTAACAAGTTTAGAGAGTTTATGAGGTTTAGTAAGTTTAGAGTATTCATAGGGTTGTAGCGTTAAGAGCGTTTCAGACTTAGATCAATAGACCCATTAAACCTTTTAAACTATCTAAACCTCTTAAACTAAGACATTAAGCATTTTTAATCTTAAGCGTATAGAACGCGAGGTAGAGAACGCCGAGCGTCATCACTGCTACTGCTCCAGCCACACCTACCGCATCCTGTGCGAAGCCCATGCAGAGTGGGAAGACCGTGCCGCCGAAAAGGCCCATGATCATGAGGCCCGACACCTCGTTCTTCTCCTTTGGCTGGCGGTTGAGAGCCTGTGCGAACACGACGCTGAAGATATTCGAGTTGCCGAAGCCGATGCAGGCGATGGCCGCGAGCACGAGGAACTGCGAGGATGCTATGAACAGCCCGATCATACCGAGCATCATGCAGAAGACACTGAAGGCGAAGAATGACTTAGCCGACATCTTGGCAAGGATGAATGAACCGAGAAGGCAGCCGCCGGTGCGGAAATAGAAGTAGATCTGTGTGCCGATCACTGCGTCTTCCACGCTCAGACCGAAGCGCTCGGTAAGGATCTGCGGGGCGAATGTGTTGGTGCCGACATCGATTCCCACATGACACATGATGCCAAGGAAGCAGAGGAGTACGAAAGGTATGCGGAGGAGTACGACACACTCCTTGAAACCTGTAACCTTATCCGGCTGTTCCTCCGTAATGGGAGTCGCTCCGAGAGCGGCTATGGAAAGAAGGCAGACGGCGGCGAAGATGGGGAATACCACTCTCCACTCAAGGCCAAATGTAGGCATCACCATGGCAGCGCCCCACGCCATCAGATAGGGGGCGAGAAGGGATGCGAGAGCCTTCACGAACTGGCCGAAAGTAAGGGTCGAGGCAAGACGGTCAGGATTGATGAGACCCGAAACAAGTGGATTGAGCGATGTCTGCATCACTGCGTTGCCTATACCGAGCAGAGAGAAGGCGATTAGCATTGTGTAGTATCCGGTATGGAACATCGGGATCACGAGCGATACGAGTGTAAGGAGCAGCGATAGGAGTACGGTCTTCTTTCGTCCGATTTTATTCATCAGTATGCCGGTAGGCACAGAGAAGATGAGAAACCAGAAGAATACGAGGGAGGGAATGAAACCCGCCTCAGCGCCGGAGAGATTGAGGTCGACCTTTACGAAATTAGTGGCTGAGCCCACGAGGTCTACGAAACCCATCGAGAAGAAGCAGAGCATGACCGGGATGATCTGCATCATGAAGGATTTGCGGTCGGTTGCCACCGGTTGGGTTGCTGTATTCTTTGCCATTGCTTGATTCAATGATAAATTATATTATAATGATTAATTATGGAAAATCTTTATGGTAGGGACGCACGGTTCGTGCGTCCTGTGTTGTCAGAGGAATTGCGTACCCCCTGAAGACTTAAGACTTAAGACTTAAGACTTAAGACTGAAGACTTGAAGTTTGCTGATTTTAGACTTTCCTCCCGTAGAGGAAACGGAGAGACTGCTGTATGGTTCAACGGGGAACACGAGATTTGTCATGACAAACTGACCGTCGTTGCCGAAGACCTCGATGCTTGACTTGTCTACGAATATGCGGAGCGATATTCTGCCATTGTTCTCGAATGTCGGTGAAACTGTCACTGCAGGGAAATTCTCACTGAAGTCTACGATTCCACTCTCACGGCGGTCAAACGACAAGGTATGCTTTTCTGAATCATACACCATATCCACCTTGTTGCCGGCTTTATTGGAGAGAGTCAGTGTCACCTCATCTTTTCCGGCCGCATCGATGTCGAGGAGTATCTCGCATATTCCGTTGTTGGCGGCGGGGAGAGCGAAGCTGACTGGATTCTTACCGGCCTTCACGCTTCCCTTACTGAGAGTGAGTTTCCCTCTGAGTGCGGTAAGTTCCGGAGAAGGCGTGCTTGATGCGTAGATCTGACCGTCGGGACCCTTGAATAGGCCTATCTCACGTGGAAGAGTATTGGCGCTTCTGAACTGGCTGGTGGGCACGTCGGCCGCATACTGCCAGTTGCTCATCCAGCCGATGGCGGTGCGTCGGCCGTCGGGAGCGTCGCTCCAGCTCACGAGGGCATAGTTGTCTTTGCCGAAGTCAAGCCATTTGGTTGGCACTTTTCCCTGCGCGTCGGTGTCTGCCTTGAAGGTTTTTCCGTCCCAGTCGCCGGTGAAGTACTGAATGGCTGAGCCGCCGAAGGGACCGCCGGGGTTGATGTTGCAGATGAGCACCCATTTCTTCTCATTCGTGCCTTCTACAGGGAGTTGGAACAGATCCGGGCATTCCCATACTCCGTCCTGGCATCCCTCACCCTTGCCGAAACCGCTCTGGAGCGTCCAGGTCTTTAGGTCGGGAGAGGTGAAGAAGAGCATCTCGTGGTCGAGGGCGTGAGCTAATACGAGGTTCCATTCCTTTGTCTCCGGATTCCAGAACATGTTCGGGTCGCGGGCCTCGCTTTCGAGTGTGAGGATAGGATTACCGTCATATTTGGTGAAAGTCATTCCGTTGTCGCCGCTGTAGGCGAGGCTCTGCATCTGGCTTGTTCCGGCCGATGTGAAGAGAGCTATCACTGCATCCTCGCCGAATCCTGCTGTGCCGTCATGGTCTATGACGCAGCTTCCGCTGAAGATTGATCCCAATCCGTCAGGACGTATCGCTATCGGTTCATGGGTCCAGTTGACAAGGTCGTTGGATGTAGAGTGTGCCCATGTCATATTCTGCCACTTGGAGCCGTAGGGATTATATTGATAATACAGATGCCATACGCCGTCTTTGTAGAACATGCCGTTGGGGTCGTTCATCCAGCCATATAGAGGTGCGTGGTGGAAAGCCGGCCGATACTGCTGCTCCTTATCCTGAAAGTCGATGACATCTGTCAGCGTGATGCCCTTCCAGCAGGCGTCTTCCTTAGCCTCGCGAACCGAACTGCGTCCCTGAGGCGTAACCACATCGAGAGTCACTTTCTTCCCTTTATATGGTGAAAGGTCGAACGGCACGAGATAGTCGGTCTTGGACTTGGCAAGACGCACGTAGATTGTCTCTGCGATCTTTCCGTCTACAAGCACATTGATGCGGGCATCATCGATATTTTCCTGCACAGGGAGCATCAGATACTGATCTCCACC
>JAIDTS010000314.1 GCA_029060585.1 Muribaculaceae bacterium | reverse complement strand
CCGCCCCATCCGTTGAAGTCGCCGATGATGCCGATGCTCTTGATCGGAGTCAGCTTCACAGTTCCGGCTACCTCATCCTTTTCTGTGGCGGGATTGGTGATAGTCACCTCCGCATAGTAAAGTCCGCCTTCGAGGCCGGAGAAGTTGCCTGCGTTCTCTACAAGGGAGCCGGTCCAGACACCGTTCTCGTCCATTGTGAAGTCATCGCCGCAGCCGTAGTTGCCGGGATTATCCCAGCTGGCTCCGTGAGTGAACTTGAAGTCGCCGTTGACTACCATGAAGCCCTTGTAGACATTCTCCTCGACAGCGGGGATTCGCATTGCGTCATCGAAAGTCCAGTTGTTGGCTCCGCCCGGTGTGTAGAGCACGTCGGAGAAGGCGTTGGATTCAAGAGCGCAGTATTCCTTCACGTAGCTAAGCTTTATCACATTGGATGTGATGGCAGTAGAAGGCTGCTTGCCTACGATTGAGGTTGCGCGAACGTAAAGGGGACGGGGATCCTCCTCGGTGAAGTCATCTGCGTTGCCGATGCCGCGCATAGCGCAGATAGCTGAAGCGAGACTGCTCTGCTTCACTACGAGCTCAGCCTTTATCTGGCTCTCGAGAGGCACCACGACGTATGCCGGGATAGCCACTTCCTCGCCGTCGGCGTTGACATACATTCCCTCCTTTATGGCTGTGAAGTTCTCGGTCAGAGACACCTCAAGGCCGTAGGTGGGAGCGAGAGTGAGGCCGTAGTTAGGCTGTGAGACAGTGAATGTAGCTGTGCCTTCCGGAGAGAGCACCATTGTCTGCTCAGCCATCGGAGGGATGTTGAGCACGAATTCAGTAGCAGTGGAGATCTTGGGGTCCTGATCGTCCTGACAAGCAGTCAGGCCGGCCACCGCGAGAGCCGCCATGCCGATAATATAGCTTTTTTTCATTGCTTTAGTCAAATTAGAAAGTTTTTATCAATAGCCGGGATTCTGTCCCAGAGTCGGTTCAAACTGGGCCGGAATCGGCATGAGGGCACGAGTGGGTGCGAGCGCGGTACCTTCCTCGATGCCACCTTTCCACTGCCAGTTGTAGGCGGAGCCGGTATATTTACCGAAGCGAATAAGGTCGGTACGACGCTGGCACTCCCAGTAAAGCTCACACTGACGCTCGTGAAGGAGATCGTCGGCGGTGTAACTTCCTACAGGGGCTACACCTGCACGGGTGCGCACCATATTGTAGTAGTTGAGGCCGTCGCAGCTTACACCGTGGAGCTCGCACTCAGCCAGCATCAGATATGTATCCGCAAGGCGGAAAATCGGGAAGTCGGTGGAAACCTGATTGGCGGCAGAGCAGAGCACAGTGTTGTTGGCGTTGTAGTAGTCGCTTTCGTCAGTATTGACAAATTTGATGCACATGTAGCCGTCTCCGTCAGCGTTCCAATTGGAAAGGTCGTGGAGGTTTTCCTGGAAAGAGCCCTCATAGATAAGGCGGCGCTTGTCGCCTGCGGCGAGAGCTTTAGAGAGTTCAGGACGAACACGAGGACCATCCCATCCGCCGACATTGTCGGCAAAACCATAGGTGACGGCACCTACATTGGAGTTATAGGCTCCAATGGTGAGATATGTAGTGCCACCCCAGCAGGTAGTGCTGGAACCCTGGGGAACACCCCAGAGGATCTCGCCGTTGCCTACATATTTATCGTTGGTGCCACAGAAAAGGTACTTATATTCGGGCGCGAGCTTGATGCCGGTGCTTACTACCTGCTGGCAAGCCTGGGCGCATTCCTGCCACATTGCGGTGCCAGTGTAGACCTCGGCGTTGAGGTAAAGCTTTGCGAGAAGCATATAGCCGGCCTCACGGCTGACACGGCCATACACCTGCTGAGCAGCCGGGGGCAGCTGCGGGACAGCCTCCTTGAGGTCTTCCACAACTGCGTTGAAAAGTTCCGTACGGCTGTATGTCGGGGGAATGGCGCCTACGAGAGAGTTCTCGTCGGTCCAGGGACCTTTGCCGAAGATATCGATCATGTGATAGTAGCTCAGATCGCGGAGCACGCGGCACTCCGCCTTCATCTGGTTGATCTCGTCTCCCGAGAAGAACTGCGAGCCTTTCTCTATGGTGCGGAGGAACTCATTGCAGAGACCAATCTGATAGTTGATGCGAGAATACATTTCGTATCCCCAGTGGTTGTCCTTGCCGGGGATTGAGAATCCCATCTCGTCGATGCCGGCGTCGTTCCAGTTCTTGCCTACGATAGCCTCGTCGGTAGTGAGTTCCTGCTGGTTGAATAGCTGACGTGTATATACGCCTGCACCGCCGTCGTCGACAGTGATGCCACCTTCGAGCACCAGACCGCCGTAGGCGCGGGCGAGCACTCCCAGATATTCCTCCTTTGAGGAAAGGGAGAGTTTAGTGTTGGGATCATCCGGCTCCACATTGAGGTCTCCTACGCAGGAGGAAAGACCCATCGA
>JAIDTS010000313.1 GCA_029060585.1 Muribaculaceae bacterium | reverse complement strand
AATACTCCGTCCCCCTTGGTGGAAGTCTTAATGACTATCTGGCCTTCAGCAATGATGCGGCATTCCACTCCTGCGAGCTGCGTGGAGTCGGATGCGTTGAATACGCGCCCCTGAATGGTTCTTGCCCGAGCGGAGACGGCGCATGAGGCGATTATGAGGGAGAGGGTTGTCAGTTGTCTGAATGTCATTTTGAATCGGATTTTACAATATAGACGAATAAAGAGGCTAAATTGTTACCTCGGCGTTTCATAAAAATATGCCGTTTCATTTGCTGGTGGCGGAGAGATCGGAACGCCCTCCATCAATAATTGCCTTGACGTCGGTGTCGATGCCGGTCCCTGTGGCGAAGTCCCATAGTGTAAGACTGCGGATCTGATAGAAGTAACGCCAGTAGAGATACATCTGGTTGATCATGGCCTGTCGGCTCTGATCCTTGCTGAGCTGGGAGTCGTTGAGGTCGAGAGTGGATATCTTGCCTACCATGAATGTCTCCAGGTTGGTATGGTATCGTGCGGCCGCTATGGTGTCGGCACGCTGGGATATCTCAAGCTGGCGGCGCTGGTTGTTGTATCTCTCCACGAGGATGAAGATGTCCTGATTGAATTCCATCTCTTCCTTGCGTATGCGGCTCTCGACAACCCTACGGTTGTTTTCGGCCACCTTCACCTGTCCTCTACGCTTGCCCCAGTCGAGAATCGGTATCGAGAATCCGATCTCTACAATCTGATTGTCCTTGAGTCCACGATATGCGTCCGGAGTGTTGTCGGCGGTTCCTGTATAGCCGATCTGTGCGAACAAGTCGATCTGACGCATGTTTCCCTTGGCGCGTGCTACTTCATAGTCGGCCTCAAGCTGACGCCGGCGTATCTGACGCGAGAATGAATTGTTGCTGAGGGCTTTCTCCAGCACGTCGGTATAGTCGAGCTCTCCTGTCGGAACCTCCTCGGGAACGGCAGGCTCGAGATCCTCGTCGTCCTCGATGTCGAGAAAAGACTTGAGGGCGAACATCGCGTAGCGATAGCTGCTCTCGCAGTCGGTGAGCGAAGACTCGGCGTTTAGCAGGTTGAGCTCCAGCTGAAGGAGGTCGTTGCGGCTGATCTGACCCATTTCGCGTTTGGCAATCGCCACTTCATGGAGTTTCTGCGAATTGGAATAGTTCTGACGTGCGATTCCGAGGTTTTCCTTCGCCATCAGAAGGTCGAAGAAATATCCTACGGCATTGAGCGCCACCTGTTCAGAAGCGCTGAAGAACTGAGCCTTAGCCTCCTCGTAGCGGATAGGCTCTATGCGGCGGTTCCATTTTATATGGTTTACTCCGAATATAGGCTGGTTGAGTGTCAGCGCGACGGGGACTGACATGAACCGGTTTGATGCTCCGCTGTCGAGCTGCCGGAGCCAGTCGAGCGAAGTATTGAGAGAGAGGCTGCCGCCGGTGAACCATATGTTCTGCTTTACGGAGACCTCACCATTCATCTGCATGAAGTTGTTGCGTACGAATGTATAGCTTCCGTCGTCGAGCTGATAGGCACTGTAGCTCTTTCGGTAGGAGGGAACTGTGGCCTTGAAGCTCACTTCGGGCAGAAGATCGGCGCGGTAGGTGCGATAGCTCCAGTAAGATGTGCGGAGCTGATTCAGCGCCACGGCTGCGTCGACGCTTCGGGAGCGCGCCATGAGGACGGCTTCATCGAGCGTGATCTCGCGGGCCTGAGTGGGCAGCCCCGTTCCCAGGAGGGAGACAAGGGCTGCCGCGGCGATCCCAAAATATTTAATATAAAATAGTGTTTTCACAAAATTTAATTAATCATTAATAATTAATCATTTATCATTGTATGTCAGTCTGTCTTCATGGCGGCGGCCGGGGAGATAGACATAGCGCGGCGTGCGGGGAAGTAGATGCCTACGGCTATCATAATGGCCATCAGCACCCATGCGGCGATGACACTCACGCAGAAATGCATCGGTTCGAAATAACCGTCATACCATGATGTGAATTCATTGATGGTCAGCAGATAGTCAATGATAATGGCAAGCGGTGTCACCAATAGCAGCAATATCTGTCCTTCCCCGAGTATACGGCGGAAAATATCGCCTCGTGTGGCTCCCGAGACCATTCGAAGCGCTATCTCCTTTACCCTCTGCTGGGTACGGAACCAGTATGTGCCCAAGATGCCGAGGAAGATATTGACGAGGAGGAAGAGGGCGCAGATGATGACGTTGCGTATGGAGGCCTTTTCACTCCGGTTGAAATCTTCCTTGATGAAGTCGAAAGATTGAACGGAGGCCACATACCAGTTTCCGACGCGGAGCTCCCTGTCGGCATCCTTCATCAGCTTTTCAGCGAAGTCCTTGTCCATGTTGTCGTTTACACGGACACTGATACCTTCCATGAAATTCATATAGCTTGGATGGAATCTATTGAACATCGAGGCCCCGGCCCATCCGTGGATAGTCCCGTAGTCGCTGTATTTCATAGGCTTGAAAGAGGCTCTAAGTGTAAGGGTGTCGCTCCCGCCCAAGATCATCTGCTTTCCGTATAAGTCCTTGAGCGAGCGTATTCCGTACTTACGGAGCAACGCGTTGTCGCTCGGTATTATCCGTTCTTTCTCCAGGATCTCACCAAGTCGCTCCGGCGTCTCGCCGTTAGCGCCCTCGATGCGGAATACCTTGAAGAAGTCCGGGTCCACAGTCCTTGCGAGAAGAGGCGAGTCCGCCATGCTGAATGTGTCGATGTCAATCTGCATCATCGAGTTGTTGGGATTGTAGGGATGGGCGTTGCTGCTGATTGTAGCGGCTGAAATTTCGGGGCGTGCGAGGATACGTTCCTTCAATGTCAGCAGGTCTTTGTATTTATCGCTGCCGTTTTCATATTTTACATATCCTGGAGCCGCATCCGACACTTCCCTGACTTTCAATACATAACAGTGCTCGGTGTTGAATCCGAGAGGTTCGCAGAGAGTAGCGATGACGGTATATATCTTATCAGCGAGCACGAACATCACGACCGAGACAAGAAGCAGTTCGACCGCCATCCAAATGTTGGCGCGCCATTCTGCGCGCATCTGGGTCAGTAGTTTGCGTTTCATATCGGTATGGATTTATTTTTTGCCCCCTGAGAGGGCGTTGACGATATTTGTTCTGGATGCCTGCCATGACGGAAGCGTGGCCGAGATAAGGTTCATGAGGAAGCAGAAAAGGAGAGCGGTGCCGAATACACCTAAGTTGAATACCATACCTAAAGTAAGTCCGGTCACGTTTGCTCCTCCCTCAAGCACCGTCTTCCCTCCAAGAAACAGGAACGCTATGCTTAGAATGAGACCTATCAATCCGGCAATGACGGTGATCACGAGGCTTTCTATGAATATCTCGCACATGATCGCGGTCTTAGTGGCGCCGAAAGCCCTGCGCACTCCAATCTCCTCGCGGCGGTGGCGGAGCCGGCTCTGGGTCATGCTGCTCAGATTGATAGCCGGTATGAGCAGAAGAATGGTGTAGACGATAAAGTTGTGTCTCCTTACTCCTTCGATGTCAGGTTCCATATTCCCTCCCTTTGTGTTGATTGCAGTGAATTGGTCGTAAGGACGCTGGCGACGGTAGAATTCCCATCCGGCCTCGGCTATCTCAGATTCGAATTTATCCCATACCTTGTTGTATTCATTCCTGACCGCCGGCATGTCAGCTTTGCTCCGGGCTACTATGATGCAGCTGAGGCCTCCCATATATTCGCACCAGATGAATTTGTCGGTGCCGTTGGAAGTTAGTGGAACCCAGAGGTCTGCATCTGCATAGGTGGTGAGGTTGCTGACGTCCCGTACCACTCCGCTGACACGGTAGGGTACATGGTCGATTGAGAATTCACGCCCCACGCAGTCGGTCGTGTCAAATAGCTTTCGGGCGAGAGTCTCGCTGATTACGGCTACCTGTCGGCCTGATTCCACGTCTGCTTCCTCGAATGGATGCCCGGCGATGAATGAGTAATCCATCACCTTGAAGAATCCATGGTCGGTATCCTTGCGCCTTGCACCGAAAGATGGTTTGCCTGGCACTGAAAGATGGCTTTCGGTATTGGACCATGAAAATGTTCCGACAGCCTCCGGCAGCTTCATCTCGTAGAAGGTGCGGCGAATTAGTGGATAACCCATTCCGCCGTTGGAGGTGTTGTTGTCGGGGGTTGATCCCCAGTCTTTGTTTCCGATGGAGGCGGAAGTCTGCACAAACCATCGGTCACGGTTGCTTTCAGGCGCGAAAGGGGTCACCTTAACCTCGTCGATCATTACGATCACCATTATGAGGAAGATGGCGAGGGCAGTGCCGGCGATGCTGACTATGCTCAGCAGCGGCTGCTTCTTCAGCGATCCCCATGCCTGTTTGAAATATCGTATCATAGTTGTTGAGTCTTGAGTCTTGAGTCTTCAGTCTTAAGATTACGTTGAAAATCAGCTTTTAGGATTTCATAGTCTCCTACCCTGCGGCGAAACCGCATTCTGAAGACTGAAGACTAAAGACTGAAGACTATTAATTGAATTACATTACCTGTCTTCCATCGAAGAAGCGGATGATGCGGTCGGTCTGATGGGCCTGCTCTTCATTGTGGGTCACCATCATGATTGTGCGTCCGTCCTCGCGGTTGAGGGTGTGGAGAAGGTCCATCACCTCCGCGCCCATCTTGGAGTCGAGGTTACCGGTAGGTTCGTCGGCGAGTATTATCTCGGGGTTGCCTACGATGGCGCGGGCTATGGCGACGCGCTGGCACTGACCGCCGGAAAGCTGCGACGGACGGTGACGCATGCGGTGGCTGAGGCCTACGCGCTCGAGCACCTCCTTTGCGAGTTTCTCACGTTCCGACGCACTCGACTTGCGGTAGAGGAGTGGGAGCATCACATTGTCGATCACGTTGAGTGAGTCGATGAGGTGGAAGCTCTGGAATACGAATCCGAGTTTCTGGTTGCGGAATGCTGCGAGGGTTGAGTCGTTCATGCCTTCCACGTTTGTACCGGCTATAGTGACTGTGCCGGAAGTCGGGGTGTCGAGCAAGCCGACTATGTTGAGCAGCGTCGATTTTCCGCAGCCGGATGGGCCCATGACGGAGACGAACTCTCCCTTGTCGATATGGATATTCACGTTTTCGAGAGCCTGGGTCTCGATTTCATCTGTACGGTAGATCTTGTTGATGTCTTTAAGAGTAATCATAGTTTCTTTTTTTAATGCATAATTCATAATGCATAATGCATAATTGTCATGCTATTGTTATTATTTTCTTGTGTTGTAATTTTTTTAGTTTTATAGTTGAAAGGAATTATGCATTATGCACTGTGCATTATGCATTAGGGGGAGTTATTCGTCGCGCAGTGAATCTACGATGGCGACCCGTCCTACCCTTCGGGCCGGGAGGCAGACACCGATTATTGCTGAAATCAGGAGCAGAAGCAGTACGCTTCCTCCTATAATCGAATAGCGTGATCCGGCTGTGTCATACCACATGGGTTTTATTATCTGGATCGCTTTCCCCACTTCAGTATCTATTTCAATATCCGAAAAATTCAGATATATGAAATATACTGCACTTCCAATGAGCCAAGCCAGTATGACCGTAATGCAGGCTTCTCCGATAATGCTCCATTCAATTCGGCGTCGGCTTGCTCCGAAAGCCCTCATGACTCCGGCGTCTGAGATTCGGCTACGGCATTGGATATAGAATGTTCCGGCTATTCCGAGGATGACATTGACAATGAAAAATATCACCATTACCCAATTTTGAGTCAATTTCTTGTCGATGCGATCCATCGTTTTTTCTCGTTTGTCGGCCATGAGTTCGGGCTCACTCAGATAAATGTTGCCAATCTTGTAGTTGGAGAGATGGGTTGTAAGATCGTCAAGAAAACGCTTTGTATTCACGCCGTCCTTGACGCGCATGGTAATGCCCTCTATACTGCTTCCACTCAGTTTACATGGGTAAAAAGCGACTGCGGTTCTTCCTTGAGATTTACGATAAGGAGTATCGGCAGTGATTCCTAATATAGGAGTTGGAGTCGTGACTTCTTCAGTCAGTTCAAACAGATTCTGCCCTATGGCGCTCTTCGTGGGATATCTCCCTTTTGCAAGAGTATGTGTCACTATGTATCCGGTACCGTCATTCTCCGGCTCGACAAAAGGTTTGCCGTCAGGATCTTTTATTCCGTAGGTGGCAAAGTAATCGGTGCCGGGGACATAGCTTATATATGCCGCGCCGATTTCAAGGTCTTGGGCATCCAGATTATAATATGTGGAATCAGCCGGGAATCCTATTCCCCAATAAGAATCACCCTCAAATCCAAGGGATCCGCAGAAGGTGGCATGTTCCACTTCCGGATGCTGGCGAATAAGGTCAAGAATTCTCTGGTAATACACCGATTGATTCTCATTGGCAGTTGAGTCATAATCATATGTATTTATATCTAAAGTGCTGAATTTTGCAGTCACGAGTCTATCGTGATCATAATTGGAGGGAATGGACACCATGCTTGTCATCATAGCTACTGAATCGATTAGCAGCCATCCGATAATAGTGACTATGATGAGTTCAATAGTCAAACCAAATGACTTCTTCCAATTGCTGATCATTGATTTAAATATTATTCTCATGGTTAGTTATCTTTTTGAGTTGATCGATTCGGTGATTTGTCTTCGCATGGCTATTCTTGCCGGAATCCATGCGGATATTGTGTTTAGAATCAGGCAAATCAGGAAAACCGCGATGAATAAGACAGGAGCAAAGGCCATTTCTCCGGTTATGATCGACGCACTGCGGTTGATTGAAATTCCCCAATCCAATTCCAAGGGCATAAATTTCAGCAGCCTGTCTCCTGCGCATAAAATCATGATCCATGCTGCTATCATTCCCACGAGACCTCCGATAACGGTAAGGATCAGGTTTTCATTCATTACCATCGCCATCAGCCTGTAGCGAGGCGCACCGAAACATCTTCTCACTCCAATATCCGCGCGCATCCGGTCCATTCTTGCGGATATAAGGCCGCTTATATTTAAGGCCGGGATAATGAGGACGACAAACAATCCAATAAGAAGCGACTGGCAGAGTTGCAATGGAGTCTTTGCAGTCTCCACCTCATAAGAATCCTTTTTATAGTCAATCCGATTCTCGGAAAGGACATGCTCCGTGTGTGAGCGGACGAAAGGAATATAAAATTTTGCAGAAGTGGTATCCACCAGATTGATCCGTCGGCAAATCTCATTGATGCTTTTCCTCAATTCATCGCCCTTCCCGGATTTCGCTTTAATGATGGCTTTAAAATTACCCATATACTTTGCATGCCATGCGTCGTTGGCGTCAAGCGCTTTAGATTTTTCTGCAAGTATGGAATATGGATAGAAGACTTCCCCATATGAGTCAGGACATAAAGCGCTCCCTTCGCGGAATACACCTGCTATGCGGAATCTGACATGGTCGATGCTCAAGCTTTCTCCAATCGCCTCGTCAGGACTGTCGAATAGGCGGCGTGCAACTTTCTCACTGATCACAGCCACCTTGTCGCCGGCTTCAAAATCAGATCTTGAGAAGGGTTTCCCTGCCAGAAACTCATATTTATAAAAATTGAAGAAGGAAGGCTCTACACCATGTGCATTGACATGGAATTCAGGACAACGGCCATTGGTCTCCACCATCTTTGCACCGGATTCATATCTTGTCATGGCAGTCATACTTTCTATCGATGGAATGCTATCGCGAAGGAACTCATCGATGAAAGCCAATCCTAAACCTGTGTTTCCGATAGAGCTGCCATCCTTAGCGATTGAGGTGTCGATATAATAGGTGTTTGTCCGGTTGTATTCCGGATATACCGGTCCAAGCTGTCCGTAGAGTATGATTCCGTATACTACGGTGAAGGCAATCGTGACAGCCACACCTCCGATATATAGGAGCGAAAACCCCGGTGTCTTCAGTGCCTCCTTTATTGTTCGTATTATCAATTTCATAACTTTATGTTAATGCATCATTCATAATTGTCAGTACTATTTTCTTTCCCGTTGTTCCTTTAAGAAATTTCGTTCGAGGATGTGATTGTGCATTATGCATTGTGTATTATGCATTAGCGAGAGTTATTCGTCGCGCAGGGAATCTACGATCGGCACGCGGCCTACCTTGCGTGCCGGTAGCCATGCTCCGATGGCGGATGTCAAGAGCAGGAGGAGCAGTATGATGCCGCCGATGACGGAGTAGCGCCCGAGTTTCGTGTCGTGCCATAGCGGTCGGATGTACTGTATTATCGGACTTGCGTCCGTCTCCATCGGAAATCCTTGGGTCTTGAGGTAGATTAGATAGATGAAGCTTCCTATGATCCACCCGAGGATGGTGGTCACCACAGCCTCGCCCACGATACTCCATACTACCCTTCGGCGTGGAGCACCGAAAGCTCTCATCACTCCCGCATTGGGAATCCGGGTCTTGCACTGGACGTAGAATGTTCCGGCCACTCCTAATAGCACATTGATCAGGAAGAATCCAACTATCAGCCACTTCTGTGTGAGCTCGCGTTGCTTAGGAGCGAATATCTCGTCGCGCTGATCACTCATATAGACCGGATGGGTCAGATACATATTTCCCGACCGGTATTGGGATAGGTCTGAAGTTAGCTTGTCGATGAATGCGCGCGGGTTGACCCCCTCTCCGAGACGCAACATAATTCCTGCGGGTCTTGTCCATCCCTCCCAGTCTCTTGCTATGTAGTAGGTGCCTATTCGTCCGTCTCCCTTGTTGTAGGGCATATCTGCCGTCACGCCGGCTGCGGTCATTGCGTAAGGTCTCCATTCAGATGGGGGATACACCTCTTTGCCAATCGCAGAGGAGTCAGGAAAAAGTGCTTTTGCCACACTCTGGCTGATAATGTAGGTGCTTTCACTCATTTCCGGCTCCTGAAAATCATTGCCGTTTGCATCCTTTATTCCGAATGTAGCGAAGAAATCCGTGTTGGGCATATATTCGATACATGTCATGCTGAATCCGATATCCTCCAATCCCTTCTCTTTATAAGTGGAATCGGCTACTATGCCGCTTGAAGACCTACCATCCGTTTCGAATGATTGGTAGTAGACATATGTGGCTTTTTCCACGCCTTGGCGTTGCCTGATCATCTGCAGAAGATTGCCGAATAACTTTTCCTTGTCCTGGTTATCAGTCGAATTATCATATTCCGGAGATTTGGATGAGAGAAAATCAAACGTCAGCATGACGAGCCGGTCGTAGTCGTATCCTGCAGGAATCAGTGCGGTTGTGGTGTTGACTGCTACGGGTTCGATTACTATCCATCCTATTATCGTGACTATCACTATCTCGATGAAAAGAGCGAACGAACGTGTCTTTCTTCCGAATATTGATTTTAATATCTGTGTCATGGCCAAGTTCATCGTTTAGTGTTGATGGATTCTGTGATTTGCGCATGAAGGGCCCGGCGTGCCGGAATCCATGCGGAGATGAGGTTGAGGACTATGCAGATGCACAGAGCGAAGAGGAAGAGAAGAGGCGCGAATGCAGATTCTGCCGTGATAAACGATGCATTGTTGCCAAATCTGAAACCCTGTTCATATGCCAGCGGGGTGAGTTGAAGCAGGAAGTCTCCCGCGAAAACAGAGATCAACCATGCGGCAATCAATCCTACCACTCCTCCGACGAGCGTGAGGACGAGATTCTCCGTCAATACCATTTCCATAAGTCTGCGGCGGTTGGCTCCGAAACAGCGTCGCACTCCTAATTCGGATGCCATGCGGTCCATGCGTGCCCCGATAAGTCCGCTGATATTGAGGGCCGGAATGACGAGTACCACAAGAAGCGCTATGAGGAAAGGCTTCCACAATTGGAAAACGGTAGAGGCTTCCTTTATCTTAAACTGGTCTTCTTCGCTTCCATCCCATCCCCATTCTACGTTGGTGTCTGTCAATACGTGCTCGGCATGACTCATCACTCCGGGCAGATAGAAGACTTCCTGGGTTGTGTCCATGGCATTGATCCGCCGGCATATGTCGCGCAATTCATCGCGGAATGCCTCTTCCTTGCCTTCCTTAACCTTGAATGTGGCTCTGAGTCTTCCTAAATATCTGCGGCTCCCTTCATTATATCCATGAGAGCTTGACGTAAGACTGTATGGCATGAAAACCTCACCATACGAATCAACATTCAGCGCGCTTCCCTCGCGGAATACTCCTCGGATCCTGTAATTTTCGTGGTTGATAGATATATCTTTTCCTACTGCTTCTTCAGGAGATCCGAAGAGTCTCGTCGCGATACGCTCGCTTATGTCGGCAACCTCCATCCCGGAATCAAAGTCTTCTTGAGAGAACGGCTTCCCTGACTTGAACTCATAATGGTAGAAGTCGAAGAAGGATGGCTCCACATAGCGAACCTCGGCATGAAACTCAGGTCCGTGGCCATCGGTCTGCACCATGGGATAGCCGGAGAGCCAGTTGACAGAGGCTGTCATCTTATCGGCAGACTTGATCTTATCGCGCAGAAACTCATCGATGAAGTTGCGGCCGAGAGAGCCGCTTGATCTGTTGTTTCCGTTTGTCACCACCATGGTTTTGACATATATTGTCGAGCTCCGGTCATATTCCGGGTAGACGGGACCGAGCTGGCTATAGAGCAGCATCCCGTAGATGATGGTGAAGGCTACCGTGAAGGCCACGCCCGCCATGTAGAGGAGGGAGAAGCCTGGGGTCTTCAGAGCCTCTTTTATTGTTTTTCTTATTAATTTCATAGTTTTATTTATTGCATAATTCACAATGCATAATGCATAATTGTTAATGCTGTGGGTATTTTTCGTAGCTGTATCTTGTATCTTTTGCGAAGAAATTAATTATGCATTGTGCATTATGAATTATGCATTATGCATTAATTAACGGACTCGGAGTGAGGAGGAATCCTTGAAGCGGGACATGTCTGAGAGAACTACTCGGTCGCCGGGACGGATGCCGTTCTGGACCTCTACGAACTCATAGTTGGAGCTCCCAAGCTTCACCTCGTGCTTTTCGAGTTTTTTACCATCTTTACTCAGGAAAAAGAGGCTGTAGGTGCCTGGGCCGGTGTAGAAGGATCCGTTGGGGATGCGGATGGCATCGTCCACCACGTCGCAGGCTACAAAGACATCGGTCTTAAGTCCGGACCGCAGGCGGGGGTGGGCGTCGTCTTCAAGGCGCACGGTAAACTTGATGACTCCGTTCTGCGACTGCGGGGTGAGGTTGGATACGACACCCTTCAGCCTTTCCTTGCCGCTTCTCACTATGGCGGGGCTTCCGACCCAGCT
>JAIDTS010000312.1 GCA_029060585.1 Muribaculaceae bacterium | reverse complement strand
CCTTCGCCACGTCCAAGATCGGGCAATAGGATCCAGTTCACTCCATTCACACCGTTATTACGGTTGAATTTTATGGCAGGTATTGAATATTCCGTAATTGGGAGATTGACAGTTTCAATGTCCTTTGCCATAGAGAGATCTATGTATCTGACATCCGGCATAATATTATTGTCTGGCATAAACCATTGGGTATAACCAATATGCTTGTCCTGCATCATGCCACGCCACTTTCCATTGCTGATGGAGTCGTTGTAGAAGGCTGTAAGCCTCGCATCTCTTTCGAATAATTCCTTTACGCGGTCTGCATATTGATTGGCACGTGCATCTCCTTTATCAGCGTAATAACGATTCTGCTCGGCAGCCACATACATTCTTGCCACTCCGGAGGAAGCTATGGCAGGGTAGTAGACGAGTTGGTAGAATGCATCCATCGCCTCAGGTGAGATTTTGTGCTTTATTTGCTCTGTTTTTTCTTCAAGCGCGAGCCAAAGGGAATCTATACGTTCAGCTTCATTGTAGTTTTCGACACTGAATATTCCGGCTGTCTGCACTTCGGGTTTTCTCCACAGGTTATACTTAGGATATTTTGCAAGAACGTCAGCCACATCCGCTGCTACATGATTCCCAAAAGTTTGAGAAGCCCAGTCTTCGAGCCATTTACGCTCATCGCCGGGAGCGACTTTATCCGGATTCCAAGCATAGTCCATTATGAAATCTATGGGTAGTTCCTTTGGTTTCAAGTCTCCAACGTTTATTATCCAAATCCGGTCTATGCCCGATTGATAGGCGAGATTGAGCTGTTCACGCAGCTTAGGAATAGGGGAGGTATTTATCCAGCGGTCGTTCCATGGCCCACCATTCATGTCTATGTGATAATACATTCCGAATCCCCCTTTTCTTTCATTTTCTTCTTTAGGGGCGGTGCGACGGATATAGCCCCAGTTGTTGTCGCAGAAAAGGAGGGTCACGTCGTCAGGCACATTGAATCCTGCGTCATAGTATCTCTGAACTTCCGTGAAGATTGCCCAAAGCTGCGGAACTGAATCCGGCCTTCCATAGATATCCGAAAGAATGCCACGTTGGGCATTGATGACATTTCGAAGCGTCTCCATATTGTCGTTGTCATCACCCTTTCCCATAGCCACATCACCGTCTCCTCGCATTCCGATGGTGACAATATTGTCATAATCTTTATTGCGTTCCATTCCCTCCCTAAAGAATTTTTCAATTCTTTCAGGATTTGATTTATAGTCCCATGCGCCTATTTCATCCTTTCTTCTTGTATATTCCTTATGGGCTCGCATCATTGGTTCGTGATGGCTTGTGCCCATGACTATGCCATACTCATCGGCAAGACGGGGACATTCCGGATCATCTTCGTTGAAGGCAGTGTCCCACATGGCCGGCCAAAGATAATTAGCCTTAAGGCGCAGCAGAAGTTCAAACATATGCGTGTAAGCCTTGGAGTTGACACCTCCATGCTGATTGACACACCATCCTCCGAAAGATGGCCATTCATCATTAATGAAAATGCCACGATATTTCACTTTGGGTGAAGATTGCACCACTCGACCTTCATTATATTCCAGTCTGTCTTTATGGGCAACCGGCACGTCGGCCCAATAATACCAAGGTGACACTCCAATATTTTTACTTATGTCGTAGATTCCGTAAATTGTACCTCGTTTGTCACTGCCGGCTATGATGAGGTTTCCATCTATTACATCTGTCACATAGGACTCCCATTCGCCTCTCACTGAATCAACCTTCAATTTGCCTTGGTCGATGAGAGCATCAATAAGTTTGCTTTTTCCTATAGTTCCGGCAACTATACAGCCTCCTTTTTTCGGAGTGTCAGGGTAGACTGCTGATTTGAAGCCTGTCACTTTACCAATGTCATCAGCAAGATCAGAGGCAGCCCGGCGCACTCCGGTCCAGTCATTCCCGTCAACAATAATTGGTGCTACTTTCCCATTGTCTGCAATGATAAAGTTTTTCTCTTTGCTTTTTGCGGTCGAAGGAAGCACTGATAGAAATGCCATCAAGACCATGAGAATCTTTTTCATAAAACGGTATAATTCTATTCTGTCTTCATGATTTTGCGAACAGATCCGTCAGACATCCTGACTATATTGATTCCATGTATGGGCTGGTTGAGCCGCCGTCCCTGAAGGTCATAATACTCGGTTTCTATAGCTCCCTCGTTTGTGTTGAATTGTACGGAGTTGTAACCTTCATCTCCGTAATATCCTTTTACTATGGACTCCACGAGATCTGCCTGGTTGAACTCCGGGACTGTCCTGCTGTCGCCGTCAGATAGACCCATCCAGTTGAAGGTAGTGATATCATTGGCTTTGGCCTGCTCTACGAAATCGCGTGCAAATGCGATCACATCGCTGCGACGCTTGGCGTAGTCTTCACCGTCGCTGGTGCCCCATTCTCCGATTATTACCGGTGCTCCCTTTGAAGCCAGATGCGCCTTTAGATCTTTCATGATCTGTCGCACACTGTTTTTAGCTCCGCTCAATCCTCCGGCGAGATAAGGATAGCTGTGCACTTCGAAAATGATGTGGCCATCGCAAGTGTCCTCCGGCAGTTTCATCTCTTTTAGCGGATCCTGAAGATGTGCGTTCCAGTTGCCGTCGCCGCAGCATGCGCCGTAAGTGCTTACGATAAGGTTCCGCTCTGCGTTGTTGCCCCCTGTGGCGCGGACCGCATTTACAAAACTCTGGGCGTAGCTGTTGATAGCGCTGTAGGCTGATCTGGCAACATCTGCATTGTATTGGCCCGATGCTGCGAACGAGGCGAAGCACCAGGAACTCAACGGGTCAAGCATCTCATTATAGCCTTCGAAAAGGAGACGGCCATCATAATCCTTGAATTCCTCCGCTATCTGGGTCCACATAGCTTCGAAAGTTTCCTTGTTTTCTGCGTATGATTCATCCGAAGCACGCAGCCACGCCGTGTCGGCGGCTCCCGTATCGTGATGGATGTTGATGATGCAATACATATCCTGGGCGATGACGTAGTCCACAATCTCATGGACACGCTTCATCCAGTCTTCCTGTATTTTAGTGCCGATCGGATTCGCCGAGGGATCCCATTTCAGCTCAGTGATGTTGGCTTCCATATGCGGGTACCAGGTAATCGGGACGCGAATCGCGTTGAAACCGGCATCCTTGAAGAGCTTGAAAAGTTCCGGTTTAGTGACTTTCTGTCCCCATGCAGTCTCATAGGCAGTGGGTGTGCGGTCGGTCCATTTCTCTATCCACATATTGTTTGTGTCGCCGGAATTGCTGTCAAGTGTATTACCGAGGTTCCAGCCCAGACGCATGTTTGCCACAGCTTCAGATGCAGTTTCGAATTCTTCTGCATATACTCCCGCTGACGCAAGAAGTATAAGTGTTGAAAGGAAAATTTTCTTCATATAAAATTGATTCTTTGTGATGTAGGTTTTGTTGTCTTTGCAAATTTACAAAAAAACGCGGAAGATGACAACTCTTCCGCGTTTTTTTAGGATTTCATCGCAATTTTACTGAAGTTTGCCGTATTGATCGTCATCCACGGGCTCGAGCCAGACGTTTTCTGTCTCTTCTCCCGGTACGCTGAATGCGAGATGTGCAAACCATGAGTCCTTAGCCGCGCCGTGCCAGTGCTTGACGTTGGCGGGTATATGGATGACTGTACCCGGAAGGATCTCTACGGCGGGTTTCCCTTCTTCCTGATACCAACCGCGTCCAGCGACTCCCACAAGTAATTGGCCTCCTCCCTTTTCAGCCTTGTGGATGTGCCAGTTGTTTCTGCATCCCGGTTCAAACGTGACGTTGGAGAAGACTACCTGCTCGCTTGAGAGGGGTGCGAGATAGCTGTTTCCAATGAAATATTTGGCATATGCCGTGTTGGGCTCGCCGATAGGGAAAATCATCTCGCGCTGAAAAGCTGCCTTAGCGTCTTCCCCTTTTTCGTCTTCGTTCCAGACATCCTTGGCGAGACGGAAGGCTGCCCAGGCCTTGGGCCATCCGGCATAGAAGGCTATATGGGTGATGGCTTCGGAGATCTCAGTACGCGTGATACCGTTTTTCTTAGCCTCCTGGAGGTGGTATGTGAGTGAGCTGTCGGTCAGTCCTTGCGAGATGAGGCATGTCACTGTCACGAGACTCCTGTCTCTCAGGGAAAGGAGGTCATTTCTGCTCCAGACCACTCCGAAAAGGATGTCGTCGTTGAGATGCGCGAATTCCGGAGCGAACTCCCCGAGTGCGTCTCGTCCTGCGGTCTGTACTATTTTCTTCTGTGCCATAATATTTAAGGTTAAGAGGCCCATGAGGGCGATTGTAAGTATTCTTTTCATAGGTCTGTTATTAGGTGCAGTGGTTGTGGTATTCATTGGTTATTTTCAAACCACAGTGCAAATTTAATAAAAATGTTCCTATATCATACTACCCATTTTACTGCATTTTATACCAAAATCTCCGAAAATCCTAAATCATTCTAAATTTTTACTGAGAAGCATGTCACGGGCTTGGTCTTGAACGTCAGTGTTCCTCCGAGGTGGGTGATAATACGTCGTGAAAGGCTGAGGCCGATGCCGTTTCCAGATTCTCGCGTAGTGAAGAAAGGTGTGAACATATGCTGTGCTGTTTCTTCCGAGATAGCCTCGCCATCATTTGAGATTCTGATCTCCACCGAATCATCGGCTTTCACATCGGCCTCTATCGCTATTGTTCGGGGATTGGCCTCAATGGCGTTCTTAAGGATGTTGATGAGTACCCTGCTGAGGAGAGACTCGTCGGTATAGACCATTAGTTCAGGGGGAAAGCATATAAGGCTGAAAGATATCTGCTTATCTCCGGCATGGCTCACGGCCATCCTTCGGCAGGATTCAAGCAGAGGCTTTAGATATATGACCCTCATCTGTGGCTCTGGCAATATGCTGAATTCCCTGAAATTCCTTACAAACTGCATAAGCGAGCCGCTACTTGAGGATATCGTGTCAAGAGCCTCCGACATATCTCGTGTCGTGGCTTTTCCGCTCATGTTTTCAGCGATAGACTGGATTGGCGTGAGGGAATTCATTATCTCATGCGTCAGGACCCTGGTCAGCTTTTCCCACGACTTAACCTCGACCGCCTGCATCTTCCGGCTTAGGTCGCTGATGGTAAAGAGAGTAAAGCTCTTGTCGTTTACCGTCACCTCGCTTTTCCTGATGTCCAGATCTATAAATGCCTGTTCAGGAATCTGGCATACATTGGTGAGTGCACTTCGTTCGAGCAGACGCAGGGTAGCTTCATTGTGAAGCCTGATATTTCCATTTGCATCGGCTACGGCTAATCCGATATCCGTCAGGTTGATGATTCGGGATAAGAAAGCCTCGTTTTTCCTGACCTCAAGGGTCAGCCGCTCAAGATGCTCCACTATGCGGTTGAGTATTTCGTTGATTTCTCGTTCTTCCTTGCTTACGTTTCGTGTCGCAAATCTGTATGAGAAATCATTGCTGAGTGAGGCCTGCATCACATATCTCATCCTCTTGCTGATCTTGGAAATGTTGATCACCATGATATATCCGCAGCATATCGAACATACTGCCAGGATCACCCACAAGTTTTGGGCTACAGCAAGACTGTATCCTCCTCCGAAAGCGAAAAGCAGAGCCATGGCAATCCATACCATCGGGGCTACATGAAGAGACTTAATCTTCTCAGAGGCCATATTTCCGCAGTTTGTTGTAGAGGGTCTGTCGTGTTATTCCGAGATGACGGGCTACTTCCGACATATTTCCGCTGTGCACCTTGATGGCATTTATGATGGCATTGCGTTCCAAGGATTCCAAGGTAGTGGATTCTTCCGTTGTCTGTACTCCTGAGTCCCGGAGGTCGAAGTCATGGATTCCGAGGGTTGGACCCTCTGATAGAATAAGGGCTTTTTCTACGGTGTGCTCAAGTTGCCTGATATTTCCGGGCCAGGACTGTGCGGATAGTCTCTTCATGGCTTCTTCCGACACCTTCACCTCCGGCTTTGAATATATACCGGCGTATTTTCTGACGAACATTTCGACGAGTGAGGGAATGTCTTCAGGTCTGTTGCGTATCGGCGGCAGTTCGATCGTTACCGTATTGATTCTGTAGAAGAGATCCTGTCGGAATTCTCCTGACGCCACCATCTGCGGAAGATTCCGGTTTGTGGCGCATATGAGCCGGATGTCTATGTCGCGCGGAGTGTTGGTGCCTACACGGATGATCTTTCTTTGCTGTAAGGCAGTAAGCAGCTTGGCCTGAAGATGATAGGGGAGGTTTCCGATCTCGTCGAGAAAGAGAGTTCCTCCGTGTGCGGTCTCGAATTTTCCGGCTCGTTCTGTCTTGGCATCGGTAAATGCACCTTTAGCATGGCCGTATAGTTCACTCTCGAAAAGGGTCTCTATCACAGCTCCCATATCCACGATCTCGATAGGACCGGATGACCGGTTTGACAACCTGTGGACTTCTCTTGCGAGAAGATCCTTTCCTGTTCCGTTCTCACCGGTAATCAGAATGTTGGCATCGGTCGGCGCCACTCTTTCTACAAGCGAGCGAACCCGTTGCATTTCTGGAGAATCTCCCCACTGCATCTGGAGGCCGGAAGTCTTGTTTTTCGATTTTTTCTTGCTGTTGCCGAAAGCCAGGAGGAGTGTTTCAGAGAGTTTGGAATTGTCAAAAGGCTTTACGATGAAATCTGTGGCTCCGATCTTCATACCTTCCACTGCAAGGGCAACGTCGGCATAAGCTGTGAAAAGCACCACTGCGGTGTCGGGAGCGAGACTCTTGATTTCCCGGAGCCAGAACAGACCCTCGTTGCCCGTATTGATTTTTGCCTTGAAATTCATGTCGAGGAGCACTACCTGAGGTCGGTGGTTCTTTATTAGTGATGGAATGGACGAAGGATCTGCGGCAGTGACCACCTCGTCCACTTTCGGACGCATGAGCATCCTGACCGCTGAAAGCACGTCCTTATTATCATCAACTACAAGCAGAGTCTTCTTCATGATGCAAAAGTAGTAAAAAAAATTGAATTAAGCAAGGACGCACGAGCCGTGCGTCCTTGACGTTTCGGAGGATTAAAGCTGAGTCTTCTCGACTATTTTTCCGTCGAAAAGGTTGATGACGCGGTGGGTGTAGGCGGCGTCATGTTGTGAGTGGGTGACCATCACGATTGTCGAGCCCTCGCGGTTGAGCTCGGTGAGGAGTTCCATCACTTCCTTGCCGTTGACTGAGTCGAGGTTGCCCGTGGGCTCGTCGGCAAGTATAAGTTCAGGTCTGGTTACAACCGCTCGGGCAATGGCGGCGCGTTGCTGCTGACCGCCGGAAAGTTGCTGTGGGAAGTGCTTGGCGCGGTGCTCGATGTTCATGCGCTTCAGAGCCTCCTTAACCCTCTCTTTCCTTTCCTTAGCCCCTATCTTTAGATATTTGAGTGGTAACTCTACATTCTCCTCTATATTAAGCTCGTCGATCAGGTTGAAGTTCTGGAATACGAATCCTATCTTTCCTTTGCGGAACGCCGTGCGGTGTTTCTCCTTGAGGCGTGAGACATCCTCGCAGTTGAGTATATACTTGCCGTCGGTCGGATTGTCGAGCAGTCCGAGGATATTGAGGAGGGTCGACTTTCCACATCCTGAGGGTCCCATGATGCCTACGAATTCTCCTTTATTGATGTCGAGCGATATTCCGCGAAGTGCTAATGTCTCCACTTCGTCGGTGCGGAATGTCTTGGTGAGGTTTTCTATCTGTATCATATGGTTTAAGAAGTTTAGATGGTTTAAGGAGATTATTTGAGTGAGTTAATGGGGTTGGTGTTTGCGGCTTTGCTGCACTGTGTTACAACTGAAATGAAGCATATCACTATAGCGAGCAGCGCCGAAGCTGCGTAAATCCACCAGTATACGCCGATGCGGTAGCTGAACTGCGACAGCCAGTCGTTCATGACATAATAGATGATCGGTATTGATAGGAAAGCGGCCACCACTACATAGATCATAAATGTCCTTACGAGCCTTGTCATTACTTCCATGCTTGTTCCGCCCATCACTTTGTGCACTGCGATATCGAGGGAACGCTGACGCACGTAGTAGGTGCTCATTGCCGTGAGTCCGAGAATTGCTATCATAATGGCGACAAGTGCAAAAATTGTCAGTATCGTCGACAGCCTCTCCGCATATTCGAAGTCATTAGCTATCATTTGGCTTAAGTAAGGGATTTCAAATACTGAATCAGTGTATTCCTTTGAATAGACTCTTTCAAATACTTCTTTCACCTGTTCAAGTGCACGTTGTTCGTCTCCTTTGATTTTTATGAGGACATTCCATGGCATGAAATCCTCAAATGGCTTTCCAATCGCTATGCGTATAGGGTGTTGGACCGTCAGGATATTTCCTATCTGGAAGTCTTCTACTATTCCTGCGATTGGGAGAATGCCGCCTGCGTAATAATATTCTGAAGCATCTTCTTCAAGTCCAAGCTCGTTAAGGGCCAGGACGTTTATGTAATCCGCTTTTGATGAAGCCATATGATTGTCTCTTTTTAATTTCAATCCTAATATGTCCATGAATGTTGTGTCGCCTTCGAACACTTGAAAGGATAGCGTACGTCCCTCATAGGAATAAGTATTGTTGTTTCCTCTGCCGTGAGGTTCTCCGCAAGATAAACTTACTTTTTCCACGCATGGTAGTTTCAGAAGTTCATCTTTGAAGAGCTGGCTCTGGGTTTCCTTTTCATCGGTATGAAGAAATGGCAGGCACATTATTCCTTCGGTGTTATATCCAAGCGGCGCGTCAATCATATGTCGCACTTGCAGATACATGGTGAAAGCACATGCTATCATCACGATTGTCCCTACATTCTGGACTACAATGAATATTTTTCCGAAAATCATATTCGATTTTCTCCTGAATGCACCTTTGACGGCTTCCACCGGTTTCATCGAAGAAAGAAGCAGAGCGGGAATTATACCTGATGAAAGGCTCATGATCAGAAGTATTGCAAGGAGGAATGAGATAGTAGTCACATTCAGACATCCTGCGATGTCAATTGGAGTTTTAAGCAGAGCCGAGGCATATGGCTGCATAAGGAATGCGAGTGCGATTCCCAATAGCATTGAAAAGGCACATAAGACGGCACTTTCTGAAATAAGTCTCCACATGATCTGCAGGCGCTCTTCTCCCAGCAGGCGGCGGGTTGCCATTTCTTTTGCTCGTTTGCCTGCGAGGGCTACTGTGAGGTTGATGTAGTTCATTATGGCAAACAGAAGAATAATGATGCCCACGCTGAAGAGCAGTTTGATTAGTTTTGCGTCTCCGTAATTCTGATGCCATGCCGAGATTTTTGAGAAGTACACATCGTTGAATGGATAGATTTCGAAACTTACGTCATACCCGGGAGTATTAAGAATCCAATAATCTTTTTTTATCGCCTCTTCATACTCTTTTTTCTTTTTGGTAAGGTCATGGCCTTCTTTCGCTAATAAGATCACTTCCGATCCGGTTGCATTTGCCATGCTTGCATTCACCAGCGACCAGTTGACATGTTTCATCATGGAAAAATTAATAAGCATATCTATCGGCCGCTTATCAAATGTCATGAAAGCTGTGTTTTTCATTGGCTCCATCACTCCTGCTACAACTAATGGATCTTCCTCGACGTTGAACACAATACTTTTGCCTATCGGGTCTTCATCGCCCCATACCTTGCGTGCATATTCTTGAGTCACGACGATATTTGAAGGATTGTCAAGAACCGTTCGGGGGTCTCCATGTATAAGTTTGAAGTCGAACAGGTCGTAGAATGTGGAATCCACAAAATAGCAGTTCGTGACTATTGGTTTGTCATCATAGGTCAGCCACCTCTCATTTCTAAACAGAGCTGTAGACGATTCTATTTCCGGAAACTTGTCTTTCAGCAGAAATTGAAGATACCAATGTGACCCCAACGTCTTGTCTCCTTCGAGATCCAATCCGATGTAATACATCCGTTCGGCCTTCGAGTGCTGTTTGTCGATGTGGGTCTCCTGCCATGTGTAGCAGCCGATAAGCACTACAAACATCATGCTTATAGCCAGCCCGAACACGTCGATGGCGGCGTAAGCCTTGTTTCTGCTCAAAAATTTAAAATACGATTTCATATGTATTTAATAATTTATATTTAATCTTTAATCTTCAAAACAGTGGCATCGCCATATGATTCATATCCGTTGGTGATGACTCGCTCTCCGGGTTCCAGGCCTTCGAGCACCTCATAATATTCCGGGTTTTGCCGCCCGAGTCGAATATTGCGTCGATAGGCTTTCTTGCCTGATGAATCCACCACGAAAATCCATTTGCCTCCCGTAGAGGAATAGAAAGTGCCTTTAGGAATGACCACTGCTTCCACCGGCTGACCGAGCTGCAGGCTGAGATAGCAGGTCTGACCGCTCCTTATCTTTTCAGGAGTCTTGCCGGTGAATACGAATTCCACCTTGAATTTGCCTTCCTTCACTTCAGGAAATACCTTGCGAAGACGCAGATTCATATCCTTGTCGTTTCGTGCAGAGGTGGCAGTTAGATCTTGATGCACCCGATCGAGATAGTGCTCGTCGATTTGCCCGGTCACCTTATAGTTGGTTAAGTCGTTGATTTGTCCTATTTTCTGTCCGGCGCTTATAGCTTGTCCAAGTTCCACGTCAAGCAGGGCAAGTTCTCCGTCGATCGGGCTTATCACGTTCATCTGGTCTTTACGCTTTCGGATAAGCTGTATGTTTCTCTGCATGTTAGCGAGATTGTCTTCCATCTGGTCCACTTGCGCGAGACGGTAGATGCTGTCCTGGTCGAGACGCTGGTTGATGAGTTTCTGTCTTCTCACTGCCAAGTCATAGTCTTCCTTGGCCTGCAGGTATTCTTCTTTAGCAATAAGCTTGTCGTCGAAAAGCCTTTTCTTCTGAAGATACGCGCGATGCTTTCTCTGCACTTCCAGATCGAGCTGAACCTGCTCCGTACGGTTGTTGAGTCTGTCCTGCTCCATGGAAATCTGGGTGTTTCGGAGGATATTCTGCTTTTCGGCGAGTTCAGCCTCAGCGTTTAGTATCTGGAGGTCGAGGTTGCTGTTGCTCAGGCGGATTATGATATCACCCTTACGCACCTGGGCTCCTTCCTCGACAACTTTCTCCATCACTATACCTCCCTCCTCAGGGCTCACCTGCACTGTACTGATCGGCTCAATGCGTCCGTCCACCCGCACGTAAGCATCGAATTTCTGGGATCTCACATCCGCGATGTTGATTCCTGTCCGATCCC
>JAIDTS010000311.1 GCA_029060585.1 Muribaculaceae bacterium | reverse complement strand
GAAAAAGTTTTTTGCTTAAAAATGAGGAAATTCCGAATATTTGTATTACCTTTGTATTCGGATTTAGGTATCTCTTAGTAAGAGATATTGATTTTTTTTAAACTTTGCACGCAGAGCAATGAAGCTAGCTTCAAAGTATCGGCGCTTCGCGCAGTATCGGCTTCGCAGTATCGGCTTCGCAGTATCGGCGGCTTTGCAGCAGTATGGGACCTCACGCAGAGGAGCGGAGGGCTCGCAGGGGGTCATTAAGTCTTATGTCTTTAGTCTTATGTCTTAAGGAGCTGGAGGCTATGCCGCGGTTGTTTTAGAGGACGGACTTGCTTCGCTTGTCCGGGAGGGAGCAAAGGGCGCGGAGATCTGTAAGTATGGGCGGCTTTGCTGCAGTATGGGGTCTCGCGCGGTATCTGAAGATTAAATATAAAAGATTAAAGATTAGTTTTAGGGGATCAGGGGCGCAGGCTGGAAAGCCTGCTTTCCATGGGCTTCGCTTGTCCGAGAGGGAGCAAAGGGCGCGGAGATCTGAGGGTTTGGATTGGGAAGGAGGCAGGGCAACGCGGATCGGCAGAGGGCTGTCGCCCTGCCAGGGTCGCGGATGGGACGGATGGGACGCGGATTTTTTAATTTTCAGGCTTGAGAATCTTGTCGAGGACCTGGCCGATACGGATTCGTCAATGAACCTGGCTTCGCCGGCTGTCGCGGATAATTATTGTCGGTCGCGCTCGGAGATCGCTCTTCATGTAACCGGGTCGGCTGGAGGGAGAGCTGGAGCTCTCCCTTCCTACAAGGGGAGGGTTACGAGATGGTATGAAAGGGGGAGGCGTTGTTACGAATTCGAATTTTTTAGAGACGTGTAGATATGGCCCGGTGAGGGCTTTTTTCGTAATTTTGTGATTGAAAATAAGGGGTGGTTTCCCGACCCCCTGAAGAGATCTTTCCGGGTTTATTCACGCAAAGGGCGCAGAGGGGCAAAGGGCGCAGTTCCTGCTCAATGTGATTGCCGATCGGAGCGTGAACGACAAATGAAATTTAGATAAACTAACGTCTAATCCTATACCATGTTTGACACGATGAGCCGCGCTTAATATGCGCGGCTTTTTTTGTTGTCGGGAGCTGTGCGGCGGTGCTGGTGGGCGGGAGAGCTGGAGCTCTCCCCTCCTATGGGCTACGATGGAGGATGTCGATACGTCAAGAAAAAGTCGGAAATGCTTTTTTGTTTAGAGAAATTTATTAATTTTGTAGGTGGAAACTAAAAAATGATAGATTTATGAGGAATTTTACTGTTTTTGCGGTTATGGCAGCTATGGCGTTGCCGGCTTCGGCTTTCAGTGGCACCGACAAGGGGTCGAGGGCTGAGTTTTCGAAGTTTTCAGTGTTTTCGTCGTTTTCAAAGGGCGGGGCTATAGCATCTGCGACAAACCGGCTGCGCAATGTGAGCCGCGACAAGAAGGCCGGGATGATGCCTGCCTTTAAGGCACCTGCCAATCCCAATCTGAAGGCTACTACGGTGAAGACGTTTGGATGGTGGCGCGACAACTGGGAGGCGGATGATACGTATACATATACCTACGATGCGTCGGGCAACATCACGACGGAGCTTCTCAAGGATGCCGATGGCGCGTGCTCAAGGACCGTCTACGAATATAACGACAACGGGATGGTGACATTCAAGGAGATCTTGGTCTCAACCGACGGCGTGGACTACGAGAACAGCCTGAAGACGGAGTTCGAGTATGATCCGATCATGACCAATGTGATCACGAAGCGTTCGGAATGGATGTGGATGGAAGAGGACGGCTGGCAGCAGGTGAGCAACAACTATGAGCGCCGGATCACACGCAACGATAAGGGGGATGTAGAGAGCGTGGTGATCGCCGTGCTGTATGAGGGGGAATATGATCCTACCCAACGCCTGACGATCACTTACGGTGAGAACGGTGAGGCCGTGGAGATGGCTGAGCAGATCCTCGACTATAACGGTAAGGAATTTTTCTGGGAAGACGGTGCGAAGGTGACGAATATCGTATGGGAACGTACGGATGGCCAGTTTTACAATCTTGAGGAGATATTCGGTGGCGCAAACCGCGTGAAATCGTGCACAATGATCGAGGCAGACGGAATGGCGATGGATGTCGACGTTGTGTATGCCGACGACAGCGATGACTATACGGCCAACATCTCGATGACGATGGATGGGATGACGGTGACGGGAACGATGGAATACGCTCTTTTAGAGAATGGCGGCGAACGTCTGATTACTGAGATAAAGTATATGGGAATGGTGCTGATGAGCATGACACAGGAGATCCTCTATGACGAATGGGGCCTTATGACGCTCCAAAAAGTAGAGGAATCAGGCTACGGCGAAGTGTATGTAGAGGGACGTAAAGGCGAAGTGGAGTATGACTCCGAGGGAAAGCCGGCCATCTATACCATCAGCGATTTCTATACGGATGAGGATACGGGCGAGGAGGTGAGCGAATATTTCCTGCGCGCCGAGTATTCGGACTATGTGGACGTGACTGCCGGAGTGGGGAGCTTGAATGTGGATGCTGAGGCTCCGGTGCGGTATTACAATCTGCAGGGGATGCCGGTCGGGGCTCCTGAGAAGGGAAGTATTTTCATCCGCAATGGAAAGAAGATTAAGTATTGATTCAAGTTTCTGATTTGATAAAACGCTGTCATTCTGATTAGTAAACCTCACGCAGAGGAGCAAAGGGCTCGCAGGAGTTAGGATTAGTCTTTAGTCTTCAGGATGTCTGTGTGTTAAGTCACCGGCATTTAGAGTGCGGACTTGCTTCGCTCGTCCGGGAGGGAGCAAAGCCCGCAGAGATAGATATCTTAAATCAGAAAGTTGAGTATTGAGTATCGGCGAGCTAAGCTCGCAGTATGAAGTATTAAGTATGATTGGGGCCGGACGTTTCTTTTGAAATGTCCGGCCCTGATGTCGATTGGAGGGAGAGCTGGAGCTCTCCCTTCCGATGGGGTTAGGCCGCAGGCTGGAAAGCCTGCTTTCCATGGGCTACGCAGCATTAGGGAGAGCTGGAGCTCTCCCTTCCTATTTTTAGACGAGGTGGGCGATGAGGGATTCGCGGTCGCCGGGGAGGAGGTCGATGACGGGAATCTCTACCATGGTGTAGGAAACGGTGGACACCCTAAAAATAAAAAAAAAAAACATCTGACGCTGCCGACGAATAGCCTTGTGTAGATA
>JAIDTS010000310.1 GCA_029060585.1 Muribaculaceae bacterium | reverse complement strand
TTGGGGCGGTTGCTCCTGTCGGTAGGATGCTCAACGAAGAGGGCCTTCTCTCCCATCGAGAGTTCCTCGTCTTTGGCCGCGTCGAGATCATGCACCTTTCCTCCCCGAAGCGGATGACGATAGAGGAGATACATGTAGATGAGCACGGCGAGGGCGTGGCGGTCGGTCTGGATGCTCGGCAGTTTCTTATTCGGGTCGCCGATAGGCAGGGAGCGTGTCTGCAACACTTCCGGAGCGATGAAGTCAGGAGTGCCCACCACATCCGGGGGGTATTTGCCGGGCACGACGAGTCCGTCGCAGTCTATGACGGCGGCCTTGCCCGTCTGAGGGTCTACGAGGACGTTCTTATAGGAAAGGTCGGAATGCGCCAGACCCGCGGCGTGGAGGCGACGCACGGCGCGGGCTATCTGGATGCACATATGGTAGTGGCTCAGCCACGTGCCTTTCTGGTCGGGAGTCAGGAATTTATTGCGGAGCTTCGCCGATGCGAACCACTTGCCTTCCTTCTCCTTTCCCTTGAACATTCCGTCCTTGAAGAAGAAATGCTTCTGATAGGTAGGGCATACGATACCGGTCTTTCCCTCCCACTCTACAATCTTCGTGGGCCAGCAGAAAAGGTTTTCCCAATAGTCGCCGCCGACCTGACCGAAGATCTTATCGCGGTATTTTCCTACGATATTCTGCAGCCGGTCTTTGGAATTGGCGTCGAGAGGTTTCTGGAAGAAACCTACCACATAGCTTTTGTCAGGGCTGAAGTAGACCTGCTTCATGGCGCCTGAACCGATAACCTCGTCTACGAATTCCACCGTCGATCCGTCGGTGGCTGTAAGTCTTATAGTCTTTGCCATTGTTCTGTCAATAAAGGATTGCGATGGTGCGGTCGTCGTGGTTGCCGGGGCTCCAGAAGTCAAGCCAGCGTAGAAGCTGCGCCTTCGAGGCCTCGTTGTCGTCGGAAAGGTCTACGCCCGGTATTCCGTCGCCCGGGAAACCCTCCTTCAATGTAGCGAGAAACTCCTTCCATTTCGAAGGGTCGGAGAGATTGCGGTCTGTCTCGAACATTGGATCGGAGACTCCGTCGGTCATCAGGAAGAGAGCCGTGAAGTCGGGGACTATCGCCATGCGGAGCCTCTTTACTCCGGCTTCGGGATCGTGGAATATCTCGGGCATAGTCAGGAACCGTGTCTGCCCTGAGAATTCACCCTCGTCCGGAGTGCCGAGTAGCTTTACCTCACCGTTGGCCTCGTCGTAGAGGGCTATAGCGCCGTCGCCTACCCAGAATGACGCTACAAACCAGCCGAAATCATATTTCTTGCAGATGGCAAACATCAGGGTTGTGGCGAAATCGCGGAGCTTGGTGTCGTGGTTGGCCGCTACCACTTTCTTGATAGCCTCGTGAGCTTTCATGGCTCCCTTATAGACTATGTCGATAACAAACCGGGTGACTTCCGTACGCTTGTCCTTATCATCCCTGTCAGCCACGTATGCCTTTATGGCCTCCTCGAAGGCTGGATTGTCGAGCAGCAGGGATTTGCAGTGGTCCACTACCGTCTCGCAGGCGATCCTCGAGCCTTCCCTTGAATATTTCGCGGATCCGGCACCGTCGGCCACAGCTAAGATATACCAGTCTGAACGGTCGCAGTGATAGAGGGAGAAATGGTCGTCGCGCGGCTTTCCCTCATGGGCGTGGCTGCGTCCGCGGCGGCTCGCCGCCACGATATCCTTTTTTTCCAGGCCGTCTTCCCCCGCTTCCACCTTGACATAGTCCGAATCGCTGTCTTCCTTGTAGAAGATCACGTTGGGATCGGTAGGGATATCGTTCCAGAGCTTGCGTGGATCAGGATTGAAGGCAACAGGAATCTTAAGTTCGGAAGCAGGTTCGCCGTCAACCGTGCGGAAACTGAGAATCAGGGAAAAGTCGCCGGCAGAGGCCGGGATTCCCTTCAGCGTGCAGATGCCGTCTTTTTCCGCCTCAAAGCGCAGTCCCAGTTCATCGGCACCTTCGAGCCTCACGTCCGAGACCTTGTCCGGTGGAAGACGGAACGACGCAATATATTCCTTGTTGGCCGTGCCGTTAGGGAGTCGGATTCCGAGATTCCTGATCTCGTTTTCTATGATGAGTCGCTGGTTCATACGTTCTTGTCTGTATTCGGTCCATCGCTGCGCGATGATCCAGTTGAGAAATCTCTCCCTCTCGGCATCGGGGACGCCTGCATTGTGTGCCAGACGGTCGATAAGGGAGTCTTTGGAGGCATAGCTGCGGGAGTTGTGTCGTTGCTGTCGGTTCATTTTCAATAATTCATAATTCACAATTCATAATGCATAATTAGCTTGAGCGAAGCTAATTATGCATTGACAGGGGCGTCGGGCTGGAAAGTGCCGGGTGAAAGATAGATCTTGCCCGGGCCTGTCACCCTCAGCATACTGAGTCCTTCCCCTCCCAGAAGGTTGCCGAGCGACCAGTTGGAAGACATCTGTCCTTCCGAGATATACTGCAAGGCTATAATGTGATCCTCGTCTACCTCGATTGTCTCGCCGGGAGGGAGACTGATCGTGATGGGAGTTCCCTTTGTGTCAAGAAATACAGTCGCGCGGCCGGAAATCTTCTGCAGGAGGAGACCCATGCCGCCGACAAGACCTGCGATGGAAAGTTTGGTGGTGACGTCTACCTTGGCGCTCGAACCGACGTAGACACCCCGGTGGCAGATCAGCGACTCGCCTTCAAGGCGAATTGGCAGCAGACCGAAGCGACTTCCAATCACGGCCTTTCGCTGTATGGGGCTGTTGTTGTAGAGTCGGAGGATGAAGAGCGACTCGCCTGAGAGTTTCGCTCCAAGTATGCGTCCGAGGCCGGACCCGTTGAAGCTAAGGTCTTTCTCAATTCCGGCCTCAAGATATATCAATGCGCCTTTCTCGGCGAAGAAGTTCTCGCCCGGCTCGAGAGTCACCTCAAGATGCTGTACGAACTGGCCTATTAATTTTACGTTCATAGTTTTAAGTCTTCAGTCTTAGGTCTTAAGTCTTAAGAGGCTACGCAGTTTTACATTTCCGATAATCGGGCAATGAGACCTGATAACATCTTGTCAATTTCAATTAATTTGCCGCATAATAATGAGATTGATTCCTCATCCGAATATCCGAATCTTTGACATAATAACAGTTGAGTATCAAGCTCCGCAACCGATCCTTTAGATATTGATAAAAAATGTATGAATTCCTTATTGGAATGTCGTCTATGCCCCTCGGCTATATTTGATGGAATGGATATCGAGCAACGTCTCATCTGATCTATTAGAGCGAATCTTTCCTCATTAGGCAAAGTCTTGATGAAATTGTGGATATCCACAGCGAAATCCATTGATTTCTGCCAGACAGTTAATTGCTTATAATCACTTTTATTCATATATTATTCTATAAGGATGATCTACCAATTGAGACTCAAGACTTAAGCGGCTTGTCCGCAATCTCAAGACTTAAGACTCAAGACTTAAGCGGCTTGTCCGCAATCTCAAGACTTAAGACTTAAGACTCAAGACTTAAATTATTACGTTGACTTCGGCGGGCGGAGGCGGGAGCTGAAGGTCGGAGGTGGCGCCTATGGATCGGTTGCCTACTCCGATTGAGTCGGAAACCCATTTGAAAAACTTCCGGAAGCCGGTACTGTCGAGAGTGTCGAGGGAATAGACCTGATCGGTGAGCTCCTTAAGGGGCTCCGTCTTGGCGTTCATTCCGGCGGCACACGCGATTATGGCGCCCCACTTGCGTCTTCTGATCTCCGGCGCCATCTCGCGGTAGAGCTGGATATCGGAAGGCTTGCCGTCGGTCATTATGAACAGGAGCGGCATCCAGTCGCCCTTTTGCTCCGACGTGCCGGAACGCACCTCCGAGTCCACCTTCTCGCAGAGGAGCTTAAGAGCGCGACCGGTATGAGTCGGGCCGCTCTCGGGAGTGGTGATTTCAGGAAGCTGGAGCTCGTCGAGCGGAGTCAGCGGAAGAATCTGTTTGACCTCCTTGTCGAATGTGATTATGCTGATGCTGACCGACTCGAGAGCGAAAGGATCCTGGCGGAGGCTCGAAAGCATGGTTTCGAGCCCCACCTTGACGGATTCTATGGGTTCTCCGCGCATCGAGCCGGAGGTGTCAATCAGTAGATATACCGGGAGACGTCTCATTTTATTTAATGCATTGAAATGTCTTAAGTCTTCAGTCTTGGGTCTTAAGAGGCTACGCAGTTAAGCCTACGCGGTTTGTTTGCATCTTAAGACTTAAGACTCAAGACTTAAGACTTAAACTACAATATTCACTTCCGGGGGTGGCGGCGGAAGCTCGCTGAGGCCGGTAGGTTCGCCGAGACCGTCGTCTACTTTCATGGAACTTGTGCTGACGCTCGCTGACACCCACTTGAAGAAGGCCTTGATGGTGGCACTGTCGGCGGTGTCGAGCTGTACGACGCATTCGGTGATCTTCTTCAGCGTGTCGGTGTTGGCGCCCGATCCTGCGGCGCAGGCCACCACCATGCCCCACTTTCCTTTCTTGAAGTCGGCGAGGCCCTTGTTAAGGTCATCGGTTGGTTCGCCGTCGGTCATGATGAATACGAGGGGTTTCCAGTCGCCCTTCTTCTCCATAGTGGTCTTGGTCACTTCCTGGTCGGCTTTCTTAGTTAGCAGAGAGAGAGCCTCGCCGAGTGCCGTGCAGCCACTGGCGGTTAGGTTAGGCTGCTGGAATGCGGAAAGTTCCGTAAGAGGAGTCACCTGCTGAGCTGAACTGTCGAATGTGATGATACTGAGATAGGCTGTCTCAAGCGCGTAGGGATCCTGACGCAGAGTGGAGACGAGCACCTGCACGCCGTTCTTGACGGCTTCTATCGGCTCTCCGAACATGGAGCCGGAGGTGTCGAGGAGGAGGTATACGGGTAGTCGACGCATGATTGTTTATTTGAGAATTGTGATTTAGATTTTTTCATGATATATCATGATTTTTCATGAT
>JAIDTS010000031.1 GCA_029060585.1 Muribaculaceae bacterium | reverse complement strand
ATCAACTACTTACAGTATAATTTCAGAATGGCAACATTAGAGAAAATCAGAAGCAAATCAGTCATGCTGATCGTGATTATCGGCGTGGCGCTTCTCGCTTTCATTGTGGGTGACGCACTCACCAACAGCCGCAACCTCTTCGGCGACAATACTACCGTAGCCAAGATCGGCGGTAAGAAAATCGACTATACCGAATATCAGCGTAAGCGTGAGGAACTCAACCGTCAGCTCGAGCAGCTGAAGCAAACCAATCCCCAGCAGTATGCTAATTTCGATGTCCAGATGCTCGGTCAGATGGCTGTCGAGCAGCTCGTAGGAGAGCGTCTTCTCGACGATGCGGTGAAGAACGCCGGTATAGAGTCAAGCCCCGAGCAACTTCGCTTCTTCGTGCTTGATAATCCAATCAACCGCGAGGCACTGGGTAACATCATACAGCAGCTCAACGCTGCCGGGTTCAGCGCTCAGACTCCCGCCCAGGCTTATGAGGTGATCTTCAATCCGGGCCGCAACGGTATGTCTGAGCAGCAGGCTAAGCCCTTCCAGAATGCATGGGTGGCTATGGAGGAGCAGACTAAGCAGCTCATCAAGCGTCAGAAATATCAGCAGCTCGTGATCGGAACCGTAAAGGCCAACGATCTTGACAAGAAGGCACTCTACAATGATTATGTAGCTACCAACAATGTTTCGCTCGCTTTCCGTCCCTACGGTGCGATTGATGAGAAGAAATATCCCATTTCTGACTCCGAGATCAATGCCGCTTATGCCGATGAAAAGTCATATTTTGAGGTTAACGAGCCCACTAAGGAGGTGTCGTTCATAGCTATCAACATTGTGGCTTCCGACGCTGACCGTGCGGCTGCAAAGGCTCTTGCTCAGAATACCCTGAAGGCTCTCAACGATTCCGCTTCCAACGGTCTCCCCTCCGATATAAAGAAGGAAGGTGTTGTGATGACCCGTAGCAATGTCCGCGCTTCCGACCTCCGCAACGGTGCCGTGAAGAATTTCGTGGCTTCCGCTAAGCCCGGTGAGGTAAGCATGGTGACTGAGAATCTTCGTGGTTTCGAGATCGTGAAGATGGGCAAGCGCTCATATGAGGTAGACTCCATTCAGATAAATATCGTGCAGGTTGCCGGCGATGCCCTCCCTGCTAAAGTAGCTGCGAGCCTCAACGCCGGTCTGCCCGTTGACAGTCTTTCCAAGGCATTCTCCGCCGACAGCGTCTTCGCTCAGAAGGAGCAGTGGATTCCCCTCTTCGCCCAGGATGGCCCCACTGGTGCCCTCGCCGCATCTCAGCTCGACTCCCTCCGTCAGGCTGGCGGAAAGTATGTGCCCATCATGACTTCTCCTCAGGGCGCTGTCCTTGCTAAGGTGGTGAAGCAGAACGCTCCCGTCGAGGTCGTTGAGTTTGAGGAATACAACTATCAGCTCAATCCATCTGCAAAGACAGTCGACGACGAGATCGCAAAGTTCGAGAAATATCTTGAGAAGAACAATACTGCCGAACTCTTCAGTAAGAACGCGGCCGAGGCTGGGTATAATGTCCAGACGTTCCAGTTCACCCAGTCTACTCCCGCTGTTCCCCGTATGGCTGGCTACAATCAGTTCTTCCCCGACAGCCGTTCTGTAGTGCGTTGGGCTATGATCGACGGAAAGCCCGGTCAGGTTTCACGTATCTATGAGTCCAAAGACGCTTCCGCTCCCATGCTCTATGCGGTGGCTGTCGACGCTCAGTATGACGACTATGTGCCCGTTGCTAACGCGGATGTCAAGAACTATCTGACCAACAAGGTGCGTCGCCAGAAGGCAGGCAAGGACCTTGTGGCCGAATATAAGAAAGGTGGTGCCAATCTTGAGGCTGTCGCTAAGGCTATGGGTGTGGAGCCCCGTCAGGTTGCCGGTTTCCGTTTGGGTCGCGGCATGGGTGTTAACGATGCGAAGGTGCTCGGCCAGATCGCCGGTGCCAAGGCTGATAAGAAACTCGTTGTGATCCCCGGAGAAGACGGTGTATACGCTTTCGTGGTCAATAGCGCCGCAAAATCCGATATGCCCTACAACGAGGCTAACTACGAGCAGCAGTATTTCCAGCTCGTAAGCCCCAACTTCGACCAGATGCTCCGCGGTGGTGATAAGCTCGTCAACAAAAGCTACAAGTTCGAAGGCGGAGAATAATGATTCAGATTGGAGGACTCATGTTTCCTCTATGAAATATCCCCGAATATCGAGGGTCATCCCCACGCGGGCGATGACCCTCTTTCATACTCAATACTTAATACTCAATACTTGTAATGAAACCTTCCCTGATAGGAATGACACTTCAAGAACTCGAAGGAGTGGCGAAGCAGGGCGGAATGCCCCGCTTCGTGGCTAAGCAGATCGCCGATTGGCTGTATGCCAAGCGAGTGATATCCTTCGATGAAATGGCCAACATATCGAAGAAAAACAAGGCTTGGCTCGCTGAAAACTATGAGATCGGTCGCTCCAAGCCGGTAAAGGCCTCCAAATCGGCCGACGGCACTGTCAAGTATCTTTTTGATGCTGGCGGCGGCAATCGCGTTGAGTCCGTTATGATTCCGGATAAGGATAGGGCCACTCTCTGCGTCAGCTCGCAGTGCGGTTGCAAGATGAACTGCTACTTCTGCGCTACAGGAAAACTCGGGTTCAAGTCAAATCTATCGGCTGCGCAGATCATGAATCAGGTGCTCTCCATGCCTATCCGTCTCAACAAGACCGGTGGCTCTGAACAGGGCGAGCTCACCAACATCGTCTTCATGGGTATGGGTGAACCTCTCGACAATTTCCCGGAAGTGCTGAAGGCTATAGAGATCCTGACCTCCCCATGGGGTCTTGCATGGAGTCCAAAACGAATTACGGTCTCCACAGTGGGAAAACTGCCGCAGCTTAAGGATCTGCTTGAGAAGACCAATGTTCATGTGGCGATTAGTGTCCACACTGCCGATGTGCCCCAGCGTGAGTCGATGATGCCTGCTCAGAAAGCTTTCCCGATTCAGTCGGTGATGAGGATGCTGAGATCCTATGATTTCTCAGGTCAGAGACGTCTCTCACTCGAATACATCATGTGGCGCGGTGTTAATGATGATGTGGCGCACGCCAATATGCTTATAAAGCTCATCGGAGATCTTGAATGTCGGGTCAATCTGATCCGATTCCACCGTATCCCCGGTGTGGATCTCTATCCTGCTTCCGACGACCGCATGCAGATGTTCAGGAAACTGCTCAACGATGCCGGAATCACGGCTACTATCCGTGCCTCGCGTGGGGAGGATATCGACGCGGCATGCGGCATGCTCGCTGCTAAAAAATAATTTTGGCCGTTTCAGAATTATTTAGTAACTTTGAAAGATATTTATTGTCCACCCGGAATCTTCCGGACCTTCCGGACCTTAAGGACTCTAAACTCCTTAAACACTTAAACCAAAAACAATATGCACAATCCCATACGCGTGGGTATAACCCACGGAGATTTCAACGGTATCGGATATGAGGTAATCATAAAGGCGCTCGACGGGGAGGAGATCACAGATCTCTTCACTCCTGTCATTTTTGGAAGTGCAGAGATTCTCAATCAGGTGCGTAAGGACCTCGGGACTGAGACTTTCCGTTTCACCTCTGTCCGATCCGCAGCCGACGCTCAGAACGGAAAGGTGAATGTGGTAGATGTCTGCCCCAGAGGCCTCGAACTCACTCCGGGGCATCCTTCTAAGGAGGCCGGCGAGGCAGCAGTGGCAGCCCTTGAGGCTGCATGCGTTGCCCTTGAGGACGGCGACATCGACTTCATCGTGACCGCTCCGATTAATAAGAAGACTGTCTATAGCGAGAAATTCCCGTTCCCGGGCCATACCGAATTCCTTGCCGCTCGTCTCGCGGAAGGCGAAGGCAAGGCTACCATGATTCTTTTCGACGACGAGCTGCGTGTGGCGCTAGTGACGACTCATAAGGCTCTTAGGGAAGTGCCGGACGCTATCACCAAGGAGTCTGTAAAGAACACTATCGTAAATATGGACGAGGCGCTCCGCCGGGATTTCCGGATGGACAAGCCCCGTATTGCTGTCCTGTCGCTTAATCCTCACAACGGCGACAACGGACTGCTTGGAGCCGAGGAGATTCGCGAGATTGAGCCGGCTGTCGCCGAGTGTGTGGCGGAGGGTATACTTGCATTCGGGCCTTTTGCCGCAGATGGTTTCTTTGGCACGGGCGACTACGCTAAGTTCGACGGTATCGTGGCCATGTATCACGATCAGGGTCTCGCTCCGTTCAAGGCTCTGGCAAGGGAATATGGCGTCAACTATACCGCCGGACTGAAATATGTCCGCACAAGTCCCGACCACGGTACAGGATATAATATAGCCGGTAAGAATCAGGCAGACCCCACCTCGATGCGCCAGGCCATTTATCAGGGCATCGATCTTAGCCGTAACCGTGCCGCCCATCTCGAAGCTATAGCCAATCCGCTTCCGAAGGTGAAGCAGGAACGCCGACAGAAGCCCTCCCCCGAAGAATCATAACTGAAAACTTATAGCTGACTGCTGATCGCTGATTGCTGATCGCTGATCGCTGATTGCTGATTGCTGATCGCTGATTGCTGATTGCTAATCGCTGATTGCTGATCGCTGACTGCTGATCGCTGATCGCTGATCGCTGATCGCTGATCGCTGATCGCTGACAGCTGATCGCTGATCGCTGATCGCTGACAGCTGACAGCTTAAAACTGACAACTTAAAATGGCTGAAACCAGCATAGCTGCCGTTCTCCGAGCAGGCAAATTCTCGCCTAACCACATCGCAAACGATGCGGCGATTCTTCATGCTGTCGTCGCCGAGTTGCGCAAGCGTGGTTGTCAGGTGAATGTCTATTCCGAAGATGAGTTCTGCGATAGACGCATCGATGAGGATGTGGTGCTCGCTATGTGTCGTGGATCACGTGCCATTGAGAAACTTCAGAGGCTTGAGGATGACGGACGTCTTGTGATGAATTCCGGTTATGGCATAGAAAATTGTATCCGTATGATTATGGTCCGTCTTCTTGCGCAAGGTGGAATTCGGATTCCCGAGAGCTTTGTGGTGGAGACGGATGTGGATATCCGCAAGATGCTCCGGCAAGCCGGTTTCGGTTCCTGCTGGGTGAAGAAGGGGGATGCTCCGGTGCATCATCTCGAGGATATCGCCAGATGCCGCCATGTGGAGGAGGCTCAGGAGATCCTTCATGAATTCTTTTTCCGCAATATATCTAAGGCTGTTGTCAGTCGTGATGTGGAGGGCGAGAAGATTCGGTGCTACGGCATCGCTTCATCCGGAATATTCCATGCCTTTCTTCCATTCCGCACTCCTGATGGCGGCGACGCGGCGGGTGAGCTCTCAGAGTCTCTTCTCGAAGAGGTGAGAGGGATATGCATGAAGGCGGCGGAGGTCCTGAAGGTCGATGTCTTTGGCTGCGATATCGTCCTTGATCGTGAAGGTGTATGCCATCTTGTCAATTTCGACGACTGGCCGAGCTTCGCTCCGATCCGCAAGGATGCCGCCCGTGCCATCGCAAAGGCAGTGCTGTCCCGTGTGAGGAAATCTTCGTCTAAAAGAAAAAAAAATCGTATCCATGGAAACTGACCAGAACAATACCCCGGCTCCCGATCATGTTGACCATGGTCTGAAACATCTTGGCAACACATTGCTCAAGAGCGATTCCCTCGTGCCTACTTTCCTTCGCTCCGCTGTTTCGAGCCAAGCTTCAGGCTGGGTCGATATAATTGTCGGCTTCGTGATGTTCTATTGGATTTTCAATCAGCATCTTTCCTGGCTCGCAACCGGTATCGGTGTCGTTGCTGGTGGAATTGTCAACTGCATCATATGTTATAAGTTCACGTTTCATGCCGATAATTGCTCCTGGAGTGCTGTCGTCGTGAAGTACGCGCTTGTCTGGATCGGAAACCTCATACTGAATTCCGCCGGTACGGATGGACTTTACATCTTGTTCACTCGATGGCCGTTCCTGGAGGAGATGGGATTTAAACCCGCCGGATACTATACTGCCGCCAGACTCACTATGTCGCTCCTCGTCTCGTGGTTCTGGAATTTTATCCTGCAGCGGAATTTTGTATATCGCCCCTCCCGCTTTGATCCCTATGCGGAACGGTTCATGAGGTCGCTCCTATCTCTCCTGCATATCCGTCACTCCCACTGAAATCGAAAGCTGAAAGCTGATAGCTGAAAGCTGAAAACTCAAGACTATATATGACTCAAGAAGAACAAAAGCAACATCACGCCGAGTTGCGTGTGAAATACGATATACGCCCCGATGTCCTCAATTATGACGATATCGTGGAGATGGTCCCTAAGTTGAAGGGGCATAAGGCTCTCGTCAGCCGTCTTCTGCATTGGCTGAAGGTCGACGAGGTCAATGAAGTCCATGGTCGCTGGTGCGACACTCCCGGACCTGATTTCGTGAAGCGTATGGTGGAGCAGGATTTCAGACTCAGGCTTCGTGTCGACGGCGAGGAAGTCCTTCAGAATATGCCCGACGGGCGTTTCATCACAGTCTCCAACCATCCCTTCGGTGCCCTTGACGGAATCACTTTGATCTATCTCGTCACTCGTCGCTTCCCTGACTTCAAGGTGATGGTCAATATGATTCTGAATAAGATTTCAGCTATGCGTCCCAATTTCATCGCGGTCGATGCGCTGAGTTCTGACGATCCGGAAAAACGCAAGGTTTCTGTCAATGGCATCCGTGACGCGATACGGCAGATTCGAGATGGTCATCCTCTCGGATTCTTCCCTGCGGGTGCTATGAGTAAGGTGGATATCCACGGTCGCCTGGAAGACCGTGAGTGGCAGCCATCAGTCATCCAGATCATCAGCAAGGCAAAGGCTCCAGTGATTCCGATTTTCTTCCACGGCAGTAATAGCTGGTGGTTCAATTTCCTTGGTCGGGTATGCTGGCCCGCACGTACGCTCAGGCTCCCTGCCGAAGTCTTCCGCAAGAGAGGCAAGGAACTGCATATTTCGATCGGTGAGCCGATTTCTCCCGAGGATATTGCCGCCCATAATCAGAGTCCCGAAGAGCTCGGAAAGTTTCTTCGCGAAAAGACATATGCCCTCCGCTCCCTCAAATAATAAATATCATGGAAAAATCAAGATTTCAGCGTCTCAAGGAAGAATATCGCGGCAGCCTGAAGAGCAGCGATACAGAGGAATGGTTCGACCTCATTTTCTATCGCCCCATAGGATTCACTTGGGCTGTGATTGCTCGTAAGCTCGGCATACATCCGAATGCGATCACTATCGCCTCTATATTTATCGGTATCGGCGCGGGCATAGCATTCTACTACAATAATTTCTGGATCAACCTTCTTGGTATGTTCCTGCTCATATGGGCTAACTCCTATGATAGCGCCGACGGGCAGTTGGCTCGTATGACTAAGCAGTATTCTCGGCTCGGGCGTATTCTCGACGGAGTCAGTTCCGACCTATGGTTTGTGGCCATTTATATTGCTATATGCCTCCGTGAGAACTATACCTCCGATTTCTTTATGGCCCATAAGTGGATGATATGGGTCTTGGCGGTGCTGGCTGGTATTTGTCATGCGCAGCAGGCGGCTATGGCCGACATCTATCGTCAGTTCCATCTATTCTTCCTCAAGGGGAAGGCCGGGTCTGAGCTTGAGGACGCTCAGGAGCTGTGGCGTAAGTTCCATGCCATGTCATGGCGCAAGGAGTTCTTCGGTAAGCTTGTGATGGGTTTCTACGCCAACTATACCCGCACGCAGGAACGTTGTACTCCCCAGATGCAGAAGCTTCGCCGTGCCCTTCGTGAGAAATATCATTCCCATATTCCGAAGGAATTTGCGGATCGTTTCCGTGAGTGCAGCCGTCCGCTGATGAAGTTTACCAATATCCTCAGCTTCAATGTACGCAGCTGGGCCCTGTTCATCTCAATCCTTGTGCTTCAGATGCCATGGATCTATTTCGCGTTCGAGGTGACGGTGATGAATGCCCTTCTCCTCTATATGGTCTTCCGCCACGAGCGCATCTGCCGTCGTCTTCGCAAGTCACTCGACTGAAACATAACACGCCAAACTCTAAACGTACAATTCAAACCACAAACCATTATGAAAAATTACGTGTCAGCACTTATTATAGCCGTGGCGATTGTGATCCTCGGTCTCTCTCTTAAGGCTGGTATCGACAATTTCGCATTTCGCGACCGTGAGGTGACTGTTAAAGGTCTTGCCGAGCGGGAGGTCCCTGCCGACCTCGTGACGTGGCCCATATCCTACTCAGTAGCTGGAAATGATCTTGCGTCGCTCTACAATCAGGTAAGCGGAAACAACGAGAAGATAATTGCCTTCCTCACATCCAACGGCATTTCACGCGATGAAATCTCCATCAATCCTCCCGACACTTACAATGCGGAATCAAACCAGTATCGCTCAAACAGCTTCAACTACAACTATTCCATTTCGAGCACTGTGACCGTCACGACCAAGAAAGTGGATAAGGTTCGCGAGCTTCTCCGCCGTCAGTCGGAGCTCCTAAAGGAAGGCATAGCATTCTCAAATTCGTATATCAACTATCAGTTCACCGGTCTCAACGCGATCAAGCCGGAGATGATAGGCGAGGCCACCAAGGCTGCCCGCGATGCTGCGGCTCAGTTCGCTGCTGATAGCGACAGCAGCGTCGGAAAGATCAAGAACGCACATCAAGGCCAGTTCTCTATCGACGATTCCGACTCATCCACTCCCTACATCAAGAAGGTACGCGTAGTCACTACTATTGTCTACTACCTCGAAGACTGACATTATCTCCATTCTCAATTCTCAATTCTCAATTAAATAAATGCTTATCATACCCCAAAAATACAATCCTAAACTCCTCCCGGAGACCACTGAGGTCGCTATCCAGCACATCAAGGACTCATTTCAGCGTCATCTCTCAAAGGCCCTCAACCTGCGCCGCGTGACGGCTCCGCTCTTTGTCCTTTCAGGAACCGGTATCAACGACGACCTCAACGGCGTGGAGCATCCCGTAAGCTTTCCTATCGATGCAATCGGTGGCCGCAAGGCTGAAGTTGTCCACTCGCTCGCCAAGTGGAAGCGCATGAAGCTCGGAGCTTACGACATCGCCCCCGGCTATGGACTTTACACCGATATGAATGCAATCCGTACTTTTGAGGACCTTGATAACCTCCATTCTCTCTACGTCGATCAGTGGGACTGGGAGAAGACAATTCGTGAGGAAGACCGGAATCTTGACTATCTCAAGGATACCGTACGCAAGATATTTGGAGCTGTCAAGGCCGTCGAGGCAGAGATCTACGAGCGTTTCCCACACATCACTCCCTGGCTTCCCGACGATGTCACTTTCATACATGCTCAGGAACTCCTCGACCGTTACCCTGACCTTACTTCCAAGCAGCGTGAGAACGAGGCTGCGCGAGAGTATGGAGCGGTGTTCATCATTGGCATCGGTGCTCCTCTGTCCAATGGCGAACCTCATGACGGACGTGCTCCGGACTATGATGACTGGATCACTCCCAACAGTGACGGCTATCAAGGTCTCAACGGCGACCTGATTTTATGGAATCCGGTTCTTGAGAGCGGATTTGAGCTCTCTTCTATGGGCATACGTGTGAGTCCTAAGTCTCTGGAGGCGCAGTTGAAGGTGCGTGGTTGTGAGGAGCGCAAGGATTATGATTTCCATAAATCTCTGCTCGAAGGGAAGCTTCCCTTCTCTATCGGGGGTGGAATAGGGCAGAGCCGACTTTGCATGTATCTTCTTCAAAAGGCCCACATAGGCGAGGTCCAGGCATCCATTTGGCCCGAATCTCAGATTGCCGACTGCTCAGCCGCAGGCATCCGCCTCCTTTAAATCAATTTTTAATTCATAATTATCAATTCATAATTATATGCTTAGCACAGCATACATTGCGTAGCCAATTGTGCATTATGCATTATGAATTATGAATTACCAAATGATTGGATCCTTCCCTCGCGCCTCAAGCCAGGCATTTGCCTGCGAGAAATGTCGGCATCCGAAAAATCCGCGTGATGCCGAAAGGGGCGAAGGATGTGGAGCCGTCAGCACCAGGTGTTTCGATCTGTCTATCATGCTCCCTTTCCGGATTGCGTCTGATCCCCATAGCATGAAGACTACTCCATCCCCATGCTCGTTGATGGCGCGCACAGCCGTGTCTGTGAATTCACTCCAGCCGAGGGTCGCATGGCTCCTTGGCTGGTGTTCTCTTACGGTCAGAGTTGCGTTCAGCAGAAGCACTCCCTGACGTGCCCAGCGTGTCAGGTCGCCGTCTGAAGGTATCGGTGCCCCGGTGTCTGTATTTATTTCCTTGAAGATATTGCGCAGCGAAGGCGGTATCTGTATCCCCGGATTCACAGAGAACGCCAGTCCGTTGGCCTGTCCCGGACCGTGATATGGATCTTGTCCTATAATGACCACCTTTGTTTCTGCAAAAGGTGAATTGTCGAAGGCCGAGAATATCTTTCCTGCCGGAGGATACACATGGAAGCGCGGATCGGCGTATTCCTGCCTTACCGCTTCGGTAAGCGCACGGAAATATGGCTTCTCAAATTCCCCCTGAAGCTCCCTTTTCCATCCCTCCTCGATCCTCACTTCCATATCTCAGATTTTATGGTTTTTCTATTATCGTTAGTAAATTCAATCCAAATCAAGCCAAATCAAGTTTAATCAAGCTAAATCAAGTTTAATCAAGCTGAATCAAGCTCTAATCAGGTTCCTGCGAATCTAATTATGCATTATGAATTATGTATTATGAATTATGCATTAATTTAAATAAGCTGTATGACATTCAGCTTGAAGTTGTCGATCGAATATACGACTATCCCGAGAAGGGTTAATGTCACGACTATATACTGCCACATCGTGACTCTCCTCACCATGCGGGAAACGGTCTTCGTATTCCTGTGCATCTTGCTGAATACCCATATTGAGGTTCCGAGCAGGCATACTCCGATGATGATCCCGACCCAGCGGCTTACGAAATCTACTGCCGAGGGCCGTATGATCAGGATTGCTGTTATTATAAGTGAGTTGCCGAGATAGACGAACCTCGTGAAAAATCCCCCTTTTGCAGTCATTAAGGTTTCCTTGCCGTTCATAAGGTCTTCCTCATATCGAAGGTACTGCACTGCTATATGTGCGTTGGCGGCTAAGAGGCCTATGATGAAAGAATAAACTATGACCGGTAGCCAGTCCGTGCTATGCGGGTTTTGGATGAGGGCGGTGCCGCTTACGGCGATCGGTCCGAACAGCAGGAAAGTGAATGCCAGCGACCATCTCGTGCGCACCGCTGGATTCGGTCCGGCAAAATAGAAATAGGAGAGAGCCATGGCTATTGCGAAATATGCTGCCCCTATCCAGCCGATGAAGGTAAAGAGCGACAGCCCGGCTGTGATTGTAAGGATGCCGAATCCGTTGGCCACTATTTTCAATATGAGCACTCGCGAAGAGTTGAAGGAGCGTGAGTCGCGGTCATTCATGCCTGAGATATTCTCTCCGGCTCCGAAGCAGAGGTCTACGTATCCATGATAGAGGTTCGCCGATGTCTGGAAGAGGAGAGCGAAGATGAGGGTCATGACTGCCGGGAAGATGGTGATGCCTCCTCGGATCACTGATGCCGTGAGCCCTCCCATGACGGCGCCCGCGCTGATGATAAGCGACGACGGATGCGCGTTATATAAGATAGTTCTCGTTAAGCTGTTCATAATTATTCATTCAATTCATAATTCATAAATGATTTAAGGTATATTCTCTTTATGCCCTATGCATTGATTTAGACACCTAAGTATATTATCGCTGCAAGCGATCCGACTCCGATGATGACCCAGAGCAGTACGGCCTGCACAAGAGGTTTCACTCCGACCTGCTTTATGACCTTGAGACTCAGACCTGCACCGATCGCGAATAGCACCGCTATCAGGCACTGTTTGGCTATCACCACCAATGTGTCATAGACCTGTCGGAAGGTATCGGTACCCACGTAGGTGTTGAATATCATTGCAGCCACGAAGAGAAGGATAAACCAAGGGATGGACACCTTGGAGTTGCCCTCCTTTTGGTTGCCTTTGCGGAAAAACCACATGGTGAAGAATGCGAGAGGTATTATCCACAGTGCGCGTGTGCATTTTATAAGGGTCGCAAGGTCGCACGCTTCGTTGCTGCCGGGAAAGTACATTTGGTCGAAAGCTGCCCCGGCTCCTACCACGCTGCTTGTGTCGTGAATCGCTATGGCGGCCCAGGTGCCGAACTGATGCTGCGTGAGCCCTATGTAATGTCCGAGGGGCGGGAATATGAAGAGCGCGATTGCGTTCAGTATGAAGATGACGCCAAGTGATACAGCCATCTCGTTCTGGTCGGCTTTCAATACCGGACCTACGGCTGCTATGGCGCTTCCGCCGCATATCGCCGTTCCCGACGATATCAGATAGGATGTCTTCTCGTTGATTCGCATCGCGCGTCCCAGAAAGACACCGGCGGTCATTACTATGATGACAGACGCGACCGTGAATATCATGCCTTCCGCTCCGCTCTGCAGCGATTTTTCAAGGTTCATGCCGAAGCCAAGACCCACGACTGAGGCCTGCAGAAGGTATTTCGAGAGTTTCTTATTGAATTTGGGATGCGGGATGCCGAAGATAAGCGCGAAGACAAGTCCAACGAAAAGCGCTATCGGTGCTGTAATGACACTCACCCCGAAGATGAGCTTGAAGGGTACGAACATAATGACGAGCAGTACCCAGTATAGGTATTTAGCAGTTGTAGCCATCAGATATAGTTTAATCTTCTGCAAATTTAACACTTTCCCATCACTCCACAAAATATTTTGTTAAAAATCCTCAATTCTCAATTCTCAATTCTAAATTATTTGAAATTTTTTACTATCTTTGCACCCGCAATCCCGGAAGGGTATGCATGAGTGGAAAAATTTGGCTGCTTGCGACCACTGAAAAAAATGCTAAAACTGCACCTGGTTCTGTGCTTCGCTTGGCGAGGTCGCGGATTCCAAGCTGTCGAGGCATTCTGAGCGCAAGCCCATGATGCCTCTTTGTATTTTTGTGTATTAACCACCTTCATTATGCATTGTGCATTATGAATTATGAATTGAAAAAATGAGCTACTTATTCACTTCCGAATCCGTTTCTGAAGGCCATCCCGATAAAGTGGCCGATCAGATTTCAGATGCTCTTCTCGATGAGTTTCTTGTTCGCGACCCTAAGAGCCATGCCGGTATCGAGACGCTTGTGACCACAGGCCAGGTCGTGATAGCCGGCGAGGTGTCCTCTGATGCCTATGTCGATCTCCATTCTGTGGTGCGCAACGTAATCGACCGCATCGGCTACAACCGTGGCGCCTACCGCTTCGATGCCGACAGCTGTGGAATCCTTTCCGCTATTCATGAACAGAGCGCCGATATCGCCCAGGGCGTCAACCGCGAGGTGGAGGAGCACCAGGGTGCCGGCGACCAGGGAATGATGTTCGGTTATGCTGTAAATGAGACTGAATCCTTAATGCCACTTACCCTCGACCTTGCGCATATGTTCATGCGCGAGCTGGCAGACATCCGCCGTGAGGGCAAGGAGATGACATATTATCGTAAGGGCAAACTAGTCACGTATCTTCGTCCGGATGCCAAGAGCCAGGTGACTGTGGAGTATGACGACAATGGAAAGCCTCTGCATATAAATACACTCGTCATCTCCACCCAGCACGACGAGTTTATCGAGCCCCTCGAGGATACCCCCGAAGCTCGCCGGGTGGCCGACAATAAGATGCTCGAGGTGATCCGTCGCGATGTCCGTAACGTGCTGATTCCGCGCGTGCTTGCAAAACTCCCCGAGAAGACCCGCGCGCTTTTCGATGATTGCCTGATCCTACATGTCAACCCGACAGGAAAGTTCGTTCTTGGAGGTCCACATGCTGATGCTGGTCTCACCGGTCGCAAGATCATCGTCGATACTTACGGTGGCCGCGGTGCACATGGCGGCGGCGCTTTCTCTGGTAAGGATCCTTCCAAGGTTGACCGTTCGGCGGCTTACGCATGCCGTCACATTGCCAAGAATCTTGTCGCTGCCGGTGTGGCCGACGAGGTCCTCGTCCAGGTTGCTTACGCCATCGGCGAGGCAAGTCCTGTCAGCTTCAATGTCAACACCTTCGGTCGCTCCAGGGTCAACATGTCAGACGCACAGATCGCAGAGGTGGTCAATGGCCTCTTCGACCTCCGTCCGCAGGCTATCGAGAAACGCTTCGGTCTCCGCGAGCCCATCTACCTTGAGACTGCCGCCTACGGCCACATGGGGCGTGAGCCCCGCAAGGTGAAGAAAGTCTTCAAGTCCGGTTATGATGCCGAGCCCATCGAGAGGGAGGTAGAACTCTTCTCATGGGAGAAACTCGACTCCGTTCCCGCCATCCGCGAAGCCTTTGGTCTCGACGTCTGATTATGGAGTCGCGGGCTTCCCAGCCCGCTTAAAGAATTAGGGCCGCAAGCAGGATTTTCTGCTTGCGGCCCTTATATTTAAATGATAATCGTACTGCGTAGCTCAATTATGCATTATGCATTATGAATTCACAAAGACCAAGTATTCCCCGCTCTCCAGCGACATAGGCACGTCTGCCGGCTCACCTCTGAAGTAATCCTTCATGCCGCTTACGTCAGGCTTGCCTCCCCTGAACTCAACGGCCTGCTCCTCGCTTCCGAGATTGACCATAGTCATTACCTTCGAGCCATTCTTCTCTCTTGAGAATACAAGCATATCAGGACTTTCCGTAGGATAGCTTACAATGGAGCCTCCGTCGGTTCCCGCCGCAAGCGCCTCCTGAGAGTGCTTGAGCGCGTTCAGCTTCTGATAGAAAGCGAAGTAATCGTTACGCGGTTCCCACTGTGGTGCCTGGTCCTTCTCGAAAAACTCAAAAGCGCGGTTCATGCCTGTCTCCTGTCCGGTATAGATCATAGGCATGCCGGGAAGGGTATAGGAGAGCACTGCGAAAGCGTTGGTCAGGTTGCCGAGACGGTCGAATTCCGTGCCTTCCCATGAGTTGAGGTCATGATTGGTCACCATGTTCATTAGATAAGTATCTTTCGGATATTCCTCACCCTGGTCATCAAGCAGCACGTAGATGTCTGTCGCGTGTTTCTCAGGGAATTCCCTTACTTTCCCCTCTTTGTCCTTGAATGTATATTGGCCGGAAGTGTATGCGATCTCGCTGAAGAGGTCTTTCATCGGCCAGTTGTAGCCCATGTCAAAACCATTCTTCTGCAGTTCCGGTTTGCTTGCCTCTGCCAGCATGAAGACGTCGGGCTTAGCGGCTTCGAGCTGCGGGCGCGCCTCGTCCCAGAAATCTGTCGGCACCTCTCCTGCCACATCGCACCGGAAACCGTCTACCCCGACTTCCGTCAGCCAGAACTTCATGGCATCGATCATACCCTTGCGCATCTCCGGATTTGAATAGTCGAATACATAGACGTCTGTCCAGTCGTAGACTCCCTTCATGTTGCCCAGCGAGTCCTTCTCATACCAGTCTGGGTGTTCCGTCACCCACTTGTTGTCGCGTCCTGAATGGTTCGGCACCCAATCGAGGATCACCTTCATTCCTTTTTCATGGGCGTCCTTGACCATCTCCTTGAATTCGTCGATAGTGCCGAACTCAGGGTTGAATGCCGTGTAGTCGGCCACTGAGTAGTAGCTACCCAGCGTGCCCTTTCTGTCCTGCTTGCTGATCGGATGTATCGGCATCATCCAGAGGATGTCTACTCCAAGATCTTTCAGGCGTGGAAGTTCCTTCTGGAATGAGGAGACCTTGCCGTCATCGCTGTATTGACGGAGGTTTACCTCATAGATCACAGCGTTGCGGCTCCAGTCAGGGTGCTTCACGTTGGTGTAGGTGGAGTCGCGTTCCTCTCCCTCGGCCTCTTTCGCCGATCCCTTTCCTCCGCATGCGGATAGGATAAGTGCGCCGATCATTCCCAGCGCAGGTATCAGTCTCTTCATACTATAGATTTTTTGGTTTTACATTGCAAAAATAACACAAATCTCCGTCATCTCCAAATAAATCTATTAAAAGTCATAAAATGGAAATGGCCGCATCAGAGTCATCGATGCGGCCATTTCTGATTTATCTGTAAGGTTTTAGGTTACCTAACCATGCGTTTGGTGACCTTTCCACTCTTCTTTTCGATATATATACCGGGTGCGGCATTACCCTGCGGGTTGACCTTGCGGCCGTCGATGGTGTAGAAATCCGTAAGTCCCGCTGCATCGTCAACTTCAACTACGCCAAGACCTCCGTCAGTATATACCGGCTCTGAATAGACACTTACAGCTTCCGCAATAGTAAACACGTGCCCCATTTCTTCCACATTGACTTGCTTAATGGTACGGCCTACGGCCTTCACGCGTTCATACTTCTCTGTCGGAACGGGGAACGAAATAGACTCTTTGTCGGTGAAGTCTCCGAAATAGGGATAGCCTATCTCGCTGTTGTCTTCAAAATCCGCGATAATCTGAATCCTGCGAACGGCTAATGTGCCTAAGGAATTATCGGCCTGAACGAGGAACATTGTCTCGGCGTTCTTGCCTTCCAGTTCGAATTCATAGTCGGCGAATTCAGTGGTAAGGTCAGTTTCGTCTGCATCCAGAGTGACAGTCTCTCCTGTAGCCGGGTCGGTGCCTCCCATGCCTACTACCATTCCGGCGTAGTCAGTGGTCTTAGCCGTTACTATCATCTTTACCTTTCCGCTGGTTTTTGAGAAATCATAGGTGTTGGTTGAGATGAGTTTGGCGGTTGGCATTCCCCACATGGCTCCGCTATTGTTGATCACAACCGCGCCACCCTCGAAGCTCGGATAGGGGAGTGCTGCCCATCCGTAGGCATAATCGTCGAGCCAGAGAATATCGCTGCCATCCTCTTCGTCGGGTGCGTTGGAAAAGTCTATGTCAAGGAAAGGATAGTCCTTGCCGGATTCTCCTACATTGACCTGTCGGTATGCGAATATCTCGGTGCCTGCAGCTCCCTTGGCGGAATTCCAGCTTACTGTCACGTTTCCGTCTGCTATCTTTGCCTCCTTCATTTCCGGGGGAAGAGCGGAATATACCATTGTCATCTCCGAGGCAGGTGAGGGCTGTTCGCCCGCGTATGCCGTCACCTTAAAGAAAGTGGGATCATCTGTAGGAATAGTGACGTTTGCCGAAGTTTCAGTCACTTCCGCCACGCTGTGGCTGGTGAGCGCAAAAGCGTATTCTTCAGAATCGAACTTCGAAGTGTAGAACTCAACCTTGTATTTGTCGGCGCCTTCCACAGCGTTCCATACAGCCGTATATCCGTCTGCTGAGAAATTGCAGAATGACAGTCCGTCGGGAATAGCTACCTTGGGACTTACCTCAGCCATCTCGAGACTTGTGATAAAGAAGGGTGTGTCCATCGACTGAAGTTTCACGCGTAGTGATGATATCGGACATTCCACTTCCTCGTCATCCTCATTATGGAACGTTACAGTCTCCGGAATCTCGAGTGTCACCTCTTCGTCCTGGAAATCATAAGGAAGCTCAAAATAGGGGAAATCCACCATGCGACGCTGGTCGGGCATTTCATCGGAATACACCATGAATATGCAGTTCAAGTAGTCGGTCCGGTCATCTGCCATAGCCTCTTCTGAGAATACTCCCTTCACGTTTACTCGTAGACGAATTGTCTTGCCGGCTATATCGCGCACCGGAGCGGTCCATAACTCCCCTTCGGGCTCAAACCAACCGTCTTCAAATTGGATGGTCCTCACATCTACATAGACTGCCTGGCCTGCGTCGTAGACGTTCACGCCACTCCAGCCCGGCAGACCCTTGAGGTCGCCGTTCTCCTCAGTGATGTTGACAGCTGTGGGGTTTTCCATATTGCCTGCCCCTAATGAAGCGAAATCTTCATTCAGTAGCACGTTGACATTATAGAGATCGTCTGAGTTGTCCTCTTTGGGAGCGAGTGATTTCGCACGTTTGGGGGCAGCGTTCGTGTCGAATCTTATGTCTCCAGTCTTGGACACTTTGACACTATTTGTAGATAAATTGCGTGTTGGAGAAAGGAAAGCTCCCGTCAGATCGGGAGTGGCGGCATTAGTCATAGTGCAAAATGACAGACCGCCGATTAGGAATAGTAGATGTTTTCTCATAATTGTATGTTTTTGCACTGCAAAATTACTAAAAATCTCTTAATTTAACAAATATTTGCAAATCTTATTTGGTCCTTTCCCACTATAGTTGTGTGTTCCTGAAAAAGGTTGACTCGATTTTGTATGTTTACTGATTCGTGTTTACCCTATGACTAGAGTTGGTTG
>JAIDTS010000309.1 GCA_029060585.1 Muribaculaceae bacterium | reverse complement strand
CCGAGGGTGATCGTGCGCACCGGGTTCGGATATGCAAACGAGATGGTCTGATATTCGAAATCGGGGTGTTCGATATTACCGTTGTGGCATCCTGCGAAGAGGAGGCCTAAGGCGAATATTGAGAAAATCGATTTTTTCATTTTGTCTGTATGAATTATTAGTTAAGAGAGAATGTCTTACCATCCGGCGTTCTGCTGCAGATTGCCGAACTTAAGAACCTCTGAATAAGGAATAGGACCATAGATCATGTAATCCTTGAAGTTGCGGGTGTCGACATTGAACGGAGTGTATACGCCACCTTCGATACGCATACCCTTAGCCACCTCGTTGAGTTCTGCTTTCCAACGACGGAGGTCGTAGAAGCGGAAGCCCTCGAAACAGAGCTCAAGACGACGCTCGTTGCGGATGAGTTCGCGCATCTTATCCTTGTCGCCCTTGATAGACTCAAGGTATTCGTCGCCATTGTCAAGACCGAGGAACGCACGGCTGCGGAGAGCCTTGATCACGTCGTAGGCTGAATAACCCTTACGGCTGTCGAGCGGACCCCAAGCCTCGTTGGCAGCCTCAGCAAAGTTCAGGAAGAACTCAGTGTAGCGCAGACGAGCTGTATAATGGAACTTATTGACAGGGCTACTGTTAAGAGTATTTACATCCATGCGGAGATGCTTCTTCATGTAGTAGCCTGTACGTGTGGAAGTTGCTATCTTATCAATACCATCATCAGTTCCTCCATTTTCCCGAGTATCCACAGAAGTATTTATCTCTGCATTTTGAACACCAACTCTTGAACCATTATATACGATATAATCATAGAAACGCTGGTCGCGACCTGCATAGGGATTCTGGGGATCGTAGCCTGATCTCGGATCGGTGATAGGATAACCATTCTCCATCGGGAAAGCGTCCACGAGGTTCTGAGTAGGATTGATGTAACCCTTTCCTTCAAGCGTAGGAGGGAAATACTTTTGCTCACGATCTCTTGATTCGCCCTTCTCAGTACGCCAGATTACCTCTGGAGGACAGTTGCCGGCCTCAAGGTTTTCCATCGCAGGATCGCAATACCATGTCGCACCGTTCATGTCCATACCGGAAACACCACCGATCACGTCAAGCACCTTTGCAGCGTTGTTGGCAGCCTCATCCCAGGTGACTCCGGATGCATTGAACGCTGGACTCGCTGCGAGCAGAGAAGCACGGGAGATGAACGCGTTGACAATCTGGCCGCTCATACGTCCCATAAAGCCCTCGCCGAAGACACGGTTGGCTACACCTTCGCTGATGCCGGGATAGAGTTTCTGTAGCTCGGCAAGTGAGGCGGGATCGTTATAAGCATCATAAGACTTGAAGCTTGAGGGGAGATACTTGAGAGCCTCGCTGAAGTCTTCCATCATCGCGTCGTAGCATTCCCTGAATGTATTACGCGGAACATTGAAGTTAGATGTAGCGTCCTCAAAAACCTCTACGATGGGCACACCGAGAAGATTCCCGGAAGCATCAACTCCGGCGTGAGCCTGTAGAAGGTTGTACATAAGCATGCCGCGGAGAGCGCGAGTCTCAGCATAGAAACGGTCGTGGAAGCATTTGTTGGCCTCCTCGTCTTTAGCCCACTCCACTTCCTCAATATGCTTAAGGAGAAGATTGCAGTACTGGATACAGTTGCGGGAGTTCTCCCAACGGTTCATGGGATTGAAGCTTGCTGTCCAGCTTCCGGAAGCTATACGTCTCCAGCTGTCGTTGGCGTCGTTGGAGACGGCGTCGTCGGTAGCTGCCTCACTTAGATTGAAGACATCAAAGCTGGGCATGAAGGCATAGACGTTGCCGAGAACGTTCTGCGCATATTTAGCGCTCTTGCCGATATATTCCTCAGGGAGGTTGTTTTCAGGCGATGGCTCGAAAACATCGTCACATGAGACGAAAGCCACCGCAGCGAAAGCGAAAATCCCTGTCTTTATTATCTTGTTCATGTTGTCTGCTAGTTTTAGAAGTTAACTTTAACACCGAAGTTGAAGCTGCGGGTCTGAGGGCCGTAACCGATGTTGGTCTCACGATAAACTTTCTCCTTACCGGTCCACCAGAGGCTGTTGCCGTTGACATAAACCTGAAGACCACTTACAAACTTCTTGTCAAACCATTTGGAGGGGAAGTCATAGGTAAGCTGAATCTGGTCAAGGTAGAAAGCGCTTGAGTCATACATCCAGTAGTCGGAAGCCACGAAATTGAGCTCTCCTCCAAGGGTAGTCAGACGAGGATAAGTAGCAGTCTCCGCAGTCTCGGGAGTCCAGCGACCAAGCACAATGTCGGAATATTTGCTATTGCCGTAAACCCATGCAGCCTTGTTGTTCTTGAGACCGTTACCACCTGCATTTCCTGAAGCAGCAACGAAGAGAGTGAAGCCCTTGTATCCGAGAGTAAGGTTCATACCATAGGTCCAGGGGCTGTCCCAGCGGCCGATGATCACCTGGTCCTTACCGTCGATGATACCGTCGCCGTTGATATCCTCATACTTGAGGTCTCCGGGCTTGGTATTGCTGTTGATTACAGCGCTGTTGGCGATTTCCTCCTCACTCTGGAAGTAGCCGAGACACTTGTAGCCGCGCATAGCGCTTCTGTTCTGGCCCTCAGCCTTCTGCCACTCGTACTCAACGTTCTCGCTGATTTTGAGGTTCTTAATCTTGTTGTACATCATATTGGCACCGAAACCAACATTGAAATCGCCAAATTCCTTCTTGAAGTTGACGGCGGCCTCTACACCCTCGTTTCTGTAAGCCTCATAGTTTACATAAGGGATAAAGGAGCTTGCGCCTTCATTACCCCAGCCTGAAAGCATGTAGCTCGGGAAGAGATTGCTGTACTGGATGGGAAGGCCGTCGATCTCAGTGTGGAAATAAGCGGCGCTGAGATTGATCATGTTGTTGAGGAAACCGGCGTTGATTCCGATGTTGTACTCGTTACGCTTCACGAATGTGAGGTCCGGGTTGGAACCCTGAGTACTCATGAATGTAAGCTGACCCTTGTGACCGTCGTTCCAGCCCCACCATGCACCATTGGAGGTAAACTTACCGTCCCACAGGAAGAAGCTCTGGTCGATATCATTGTTCTTAAGAATATCCGTATCCTCAAGGATACGGCCTAATGTAGCGTTGATGCGGAGATCGCTGACAACGTCGTTGTCTTTCAGGAACTCCTCGTTCTTGATTCTCCAACCAATGCTTCCTACAGCGGAGAAACCATTACGGTGACCGGGTTTGAAGCGTGCGGAGTGGTTAACAGCACCATTGAACTCAGCGTAGTAGCGATGAGCATAATTGTATGCGGCACGCAGAGCGAGAGTAGCATTGGTTGTGCGGTGATACTGTCCGGAGAAAGTGCGCTTGAAGCCGTGGGCAACGAGAGTAGCGTCTACATTGTGTACGTCCTCGAAAGCATGCTTATAGTCGAACTGGCCGGAGAAGAACATGGTCTGGCGTTCGGAAGCATTTCCTAAACCCATAGTACCGCTTGAGAAGTCATCGTTGTACTTCACAAGGTGGTCGATCACATCCTTACCTCCTTCGTTTGACCATACAGCCTCATATACAGCATAACGGGGTTCGAGCGAGGTGCTGTAGATGGTGTTGTAGTCGACTGCACCGTGGCCTGTGAATGAGAGACCGGGGAGAATGCGTCCCATATCGATGCGGATACCTGCGTCAAACTGCAGCTGACGGGTGGTAGCCTTTGTATAGCCACCTGCATACATGGCAGCGAACGCGTTAGTTTGATATTCACGTGTTCCACCGAGGAGATATTTACCGTCAATAATATAGTTGCTGTTGTTTACGAGAGCCCAACTTTCCTCGTCATTCGGATCGAGTGCGTCAATTGGAATGAAGGGAACAAAAGCGGAAGTACCCTGAACCGCGGGACGCAATGTCGCCGCACTGTTCCAATAGTCTGATCGGTCGTAGCGATTGTCGTAGAAAGTAGCGCTGGTGTTGACCCATCCTGACACCCAATCGTTAAGATTGAGGTCGATGTTGCCGCGAAGGCTTAGACGGGTCTCTCCGTTATTTTTACCCTCTCCGAAGTTTATTACGCTTCCGGTATGGTAAACGTCTACGAGGCAGTAGAACTGTGCGAACTTTGCGCCACCCATAAACTCAGCCTGTCCCTCATATTTCATATACTGTTTCTTCAGATACTCATCCGAGAAAAAGTTGATGTCGGGATAGCGTGAGAGATTTCGGTGGGAGGCGTAGTTATCGATATCCTCGGCTGAGAAAGCTGCGTTTAGGCCGTCGTTAGCACGCGCCTCGTTATAGAGCTTCATGTAATCACCTGCACTAAGATATTTCTGATATCTCTTAGGCACAAACATCTCGGCGTTACCGCGAACGGAGATATGAAGTCCGTCGGGACGACCGCGCTTGGTAGTGATGAGGACTGCGCCCTTTGCGGCAGCAGAACCATAGAGCACTACTGCCTGGGCACCCTTGAGGAAGGTGACAGTCTCGATTTCCTGCGGAAGTATGTTGTTGTCATCGCGAGGCACACCGTCTACAAGATAGAGCACTCCGTCAAGACCCCAAGTCATATTGGTTAAGGTGTTAAGATTCTCAAGGGTGTAAGAGGTGTAGCTCTTCTTTCCAAGTTCGACCATATTCACGGAAGATACACCGCCGAGAATATCACCGCCTTCACTTGTGCGGAATAAAAGTGGAATATCCTCAGAGATCGAATCCGCCGGCACATAATCAGCATCCTGTGCGAAAGCACCGGGAGCGAACATAAGGGCGGCCGCCGCAGATAAAGGATATATGATGTTATTTAGAGTTTTCATTATAAAATGTAATTATGGGGTTTATGATCACCATCCCGGATTCTGATAGAACTCCGGATACATCGATACGTCTTTGACCTTAAGTGGCAGCCAGTAGTGCTTCGAGGTCAACGGACGCTCTACTACCACTTCCTCCCTGAATCCGACCACCGCGTTCTGCGTAGGATCGTTCTTGTTTATACCGACAGAAGAATCCTTCTCGATACCGGCGAGGTTGCCCGAGCGGGTGAATTCCTGCGAGGTCTTTATATTGTAAGGATACTTATCTATAAGCATCCATCGACGCAGGTCGGTGAATCGGTGACCCTCGAAAGCAAGCTCGACGGCACGCTCGCGGCGAACCTCACTCATGAAGCTGTCAAGGGAGCCGAGATACTTGCCATTGACCGGAGAGACACCGGCACGCTCACGTATGGTATTGATAGCCTGAACCGCGGTTTTTCCGAAGTTTGAAGACTTACCTGATGGTGTGCCATAACCGTTGCAGGCAGACTCGGCATACATCAGGTAGACATCGGCAAGACGCATGTAGGGAATCAGCATATGGTTGTTTGCACCCCAGTTGTCGGCACCGTTCTTATCCCACTTGTTGAAGTCATCACGGACGAACTTATAGTTCAGATAACCAGAGCGGCTTCCTTCCGTATCACTTCTGAGAGCGCCACCGGTGTACAGAGGAGCATATCGATAAGGATCAGCCTCAGTGTTACCGCCAAGCTCGAGTTTGCAACCGTCGTAACGGATGTCGTGATAGAAGCGGGGATCGCGGCCCTTCCAGGGATGAGTCTTGTCGAAACCTGAATCAGGATCGTCGAGAGGAAGGCCGTTAGCCATACCGTAGTAGTTCACGTAGTTGGCTGTCGGGTGATAGCAGATACCGTTGTCGGTGATGAACTTCGTACCGTAGTCGCGGGTCTGTCCCCAGTTGGAGCGGTTCCAGTCGTCGCACGGGTTACGATAGATAGCCTCAGTAGAACCGGGCATCAGACCGCCGCGGTTGTGGGTAAGGAAGAGTTCCTTGTAGTTGTCGAAGTTGACGAGCGAATACTGTGTCTGACCTGACTCGACGAGGTTAAGGAGTTCTCCGAGAACGTCAGCCGCACGCTTGCAGAAGTCCTCATTGTAACCGAGTGCGTTGGCCGGAAGTCTCTCGCCACCGTGGGCCGCGAGGTTCGGGTCGTTGGTCATAAGCGGAGAACCGGCCCAGAGGAGGTTCTTGCCAAGATAGCCGAGAGCCATGATCTTATTGATGCGGAGCTTGTTGTTGCCCTTGGTGATTGCACCGGCCTGAGTAGAGTCCCAGTCGATCGGGAGAAGGTCGGCAGCCTCACGGAGGTCCTGAGCAGCCTTCTCGGCACATTCAGCATAGGTGAGACGGGGATTAGTCAGCGCGCTGCTTCCGAGCACCTCGTCAATGTAGGGAAGACCACCAAAATACTGCATGAGCATGAAGTGGTAGAAACCACGGAAGAAAAGGAGCTGACCCTTGATCATTCTTCTCTCTTCATCTGTAGCCTGGGTCATACGTTCCATGTTGGCGAGACCGAGGTTTGCCTTACGGATGGCATACCAGGAACCTTTCCAGAGGGTAGGCTGGTCGCCTACGTTGGAATACTTGCTGGTGTCGAAACCACCTATATCCATGAAGCCGCAACCCCAGCCGTCGTGCTCAGACTGCCAGCCCCAGAAGTCACCCTTGTCGACCTTATCACACATCATGTAGGTCTCGTTGATGCCGGTGAACTCATCCTCACCCCAGTTGAAGGAGTTGTTCCAGTAGATTGTCGCTATATTGGGGAGACAGAAATACATCTCCTCCACGAAACCCTGGAAATTCTTGAAATTCTTGAATGCCTCATCTTCAGAGATCTCACTCTCCGGAGCCTTGTCAAGGTAGTCGGTGCAGCTTGAGAAAGAGCCGCAGGCCAACAGGGCAGCAAGAAGTACGAATATGTTATATTTTATCTTTTTCATGTTTTTGAGAGGTTAGATATCGAACTTGATACCAAGGTTGAAACGACGTACGGTAGGATATGCACCCTGAGAGGCGTTGCCTGTACCTGCGAAGTTGCTCTCGCGGTCGTCAGGCATGTGGCTCCACTGCAGGAGGTTGTTGCCGTTGACATATACTTTAAGAGAGCTGAGGCCAATCTTCTTGATCCAACCGGAAGTCCAAGTATAAGCAATTTCCACATTCTTGAGACGGAAGTAGCTGCCGTCGTAGTGGTTGTAGCGGTTGTCGAAGCCATTGTAGTAGCTCGGGGTAGCATTCCATACAGGAACCGGACGATCCACATCCGCATCAGCGGCACCGGGATACCAGAAGTTGACACCTGCATACAATGCATTAAGATTACTTCTATATGACTCAAACACGATAGTACGCTGAACATTGGTCACACCATACATCTGAAGATAAATGCTCCAACCTTTCCAGTCAAGGCCGATAGTGGCGTTGTAGGTATTCTGAGGAATACCACTGTATCCATAAGGAGTGGAGTCTGAGCTGTCGATCACACCATCACCGTTGTAGTCTACCATGATGGGCTGACCGGGGAGCTTCTGGTTGTCGTTAGTGTTGTGGGGAGTCATCGCGATGACGTCGTCCCAAGTCTGAGCGTAGCCTGCATCGTAGACGATGCGGTCCTGACCGATCATATAGCCTTCGCTCTTGCGGTAAGCCTCCATGAGGGCAGGATCATCCTTCATCTTGACCAGGTTCTCGGAGTGAGTCATGTTCAGGTTTGCCCAAAGATGCAGGTTGTTGGGGAAAGTATAGTTGAAACGGAGTTCAAACTCATAACCCTTGCTGTCTACGCGTCCAAGGTTGGCCATAGGCGCTGAACCACCGAAGTAGGATGGAATCGCACGGTCGCCGCCTGACACGAGGATATCGGTACGCTTCTCCTTGAAGAGCTCGATAGTACCGCTCACGAGGCTGTTGTAGATTGTAAAGTCGATACCGAGGTTCTGCTTGATGGCCTTCTCCCAGTGGATGTCAGGGTTACCCTGCTGAGACTCCTTATACCATGTGTAGGGGCTTTCGCCGTTGGGATAGAATTTTCCTTGTCCGCCAGCAGCCCATTGAGTCATATAAAGGAAGCGTCCACCTGCCTGGTCGTCACCGACCTGACCGAGCGAGTAACGGATCTTGAAGTTGTCGAGCCAGTTACGGCTCCACTTCATGAAAGGCTCCTCGCTGAGACGCCAGCCGATAGCTCCCGAGGGGAAGAAGTCGAAGCGATAGTCGCGGCCGAACTTCTCAGAACCATTGTATGCACCGTTGAACTCAGCGAAATAACGTTCTGCAAAGTTATATGTTGCACGGAACGCCCAGTCCTCACGGAAACGCTTGAACTCAGTACCGTAGGATATCTCCTGACGGTTGAACACTCCCATCGCTGTCACGTCGTGCTGACCGAACTGGCGGCCGTAGAAAAGCTGACCCTGATAGAAGAGGAAACGGTTGGTAGCGTAGATATTAATACTACCTTTATTTATGTTCCAATTCTGTTCCTCGTTGAAGTCAAGACCATCGGGCTCGGTAGTATGAGACCATACTGTCTCACCGGTAACAGGGTCGATATATTTCTGCTGAGGATCAAGACCGTCGGAAATACCACGGCCTGTCTCCTGCATGTTGTTGTCCCAGGATACCATCGCGCTGGCACGGAGTCCGGGGGTAATGAACTTCAGGTCCTGCTCGATTGTGAAGTCGGTATTGATACGGGTAGTAGCTTGATACTCTGTACCGCTGGTGGCGATAGATTTCAGAGAGTTAGGAACAGCCTGAGACTTGGTGGGGTGATAACCCCAGGTTCCATCGGAGTATACAGGACGATATGCGTCCGGAGCCGCGCCATAGGCTGACTGCCAGAGCTGAGTCTCGGCCCAGGGAGAGAACAGACCCGCAGGGTTCTTCTTCTCACCATACGAACCGGAAAGGTTCACCTTAAAGGTTGTGGTCGGAGTAAGCTGGAAGTCCAGGTTTGAACGGATGTTGACACGATTGAAGCCGTAACCACCTTCATAACCACGTCCGATATCCATCTTCTTGAACAAGTCACCCTCGTTCAGATAGTCGATAGCAGCGTAATACTTCACGAACTTTGTACCACCACGGACGTTGATGTTGGGGTTGTAGGCCATAGCGGTCTTGTTGAATATCTCCTCCTGCCAGTTTACGTTGGGATAACGGTCCCATTCCTCGTCGTTGGCGGGATTGCGATACTTCTCAATAATGTCGAGGGGAGTCATATCGATCCATGAACCTGGCTGAAGACCAAGCTCGCGCTCGATGATGCGGTTTCGCATATAGAGGGCCTCTGGAGAACCGACAACGCTCGGAAGTTTAGAAACGACCTTTGCCGCAGCGTTGACCGAAACACCGATCTGAGCGCGACCTTCCTGACCACGCTTGGTAGTGATAAGGATGACGCCGTTTGCACCCTTCACACCATAGACGGCGGTCGCGGATGCGTCCTTAAGAACTGAGATAGACTCGACCGACTGGATATCAACGGTGCTCATGGGTCGCTCGATACCGTCGACAAGGATTAGAGGATCGGAGCCGTTCCATGAAGTCTGTCCACGAATCACGATCTGCGGGTCTTCCTCACCGGGTTTACCGCTGGATGCCATGGTGGTCACACCGGGAAGGTTACCGGTAAGGGCAGCTCCCACGCTGGATACACCACCCGCCTTGGCAAGAGTAGTACCGGAAGTAGTCGCGATAGCACCGACCACAGAAGCCTTCTTCTGCTGGCCGTAACCAACGACAACGACCTCGTCAAGAAGCTCGGAGTCTTCCTTCATGACCACATTGATTGTAGTGCGGCCATTGACAGCGATCTTCTGGTCGGCCATGCCGACATAGCCGTAGAGAAGGTGGTCCTTCTTGATGTTAGGTACATTGATGGAGTAATTACCATCAATATCGGTAGCCGTACCTATAGAGGTACCGTCTACGCGGACTGTCACGCCGATGAGGGGTTCGCCCGACTCATCGACAACGTTACCTTTGACTATGTCTGCCCAGGCCGAAAACGACCCCGACAGTACCATGACCATCAGTAACGCAATGTAATGAAAAGTTTTCTTTACATTTTTCATCGCTATTAAATATTAAAGTATAATGGAAAGTATTTCAATCAATCGATATTCTCCGCGTTGGACGCGTAGAGCCCGACAACCGTGCCGGTGAATCCTCCGGCCTCTGCGGTAGAAGTGAAACCTGCGTCAACATCGTCGGCAAGCAGCTCCCATTTCTTTCCGCCGTCGACCGAATAATGGAATCCATATTTAAGGCCACTGCCGGATATCTTGAAATCCACCGCGGAGAGCGAGGAATCGACGGGAATTTCAGCGATAGTATGGCTGCCGTCTTCAGCAATCTTACGGACCTCGAGCTTGTGTGTGTCGCCGTGGCGGGTACGTGCAAGGAGATACTGGTGGGTCTCGTCCTTGAGGAGAAGCATACCTGCAAGCTGGCTGTCAGACTCGGGAACGAAAGTCATGTGCGTGCAGCAGTTGAAGTTGTGGTGGCAGAGACGACGGCAGACATATGGAAGAACCGCCTTCTCGCTTGACTTGACATCGGCGCATTTCACTGTGAGATGTCCGGGATTCTGAGTCAGAGAATAATAATCGGATGCCTTACCACGAAGTGTCATCCAGTCATGGTCGAGAGTTGAATCGTT
>JAIDTS010000308.1 GCA_029060585.1 Muribaculaceae bacterium | reverse complement strand
TCGAAAAGGTCGCGGCAGTTGAGCGAAATTGACCAAGGTCCGAACGCTCTTCTGAATCCTAGGTCTACACTCCATCCTCCCTGTCGGGAGCCCTGGGCCGAAAGCATCTTTGAATTGTAGTTGCCAGTGGCCTGCATTGAGATTGACCAAGGAAGCTTTACGTTGGCCATCATTCTCGCGCTCCATGCGAAACTGTTCTGTTTCTTGCCGCTGAGAGGAATAAGGTTGCCGCTTTCAGCAAGGAAGTCATAGTTCCATCCTGAAATATGATTGTTGTAGAGGTTGACCGTTGTAGTCAGGTCAAGGCGGTTCCAGAAGGAATTCTTAGCCACTATCTCGCATCCGGAATTTACCTCGTCGGCGACGTTAGCCCATGTCGAATACATCACGTCGCCGTCAAGATAGCTTATACGGTTCATCATGTCGCTGGTGGTGCGCACATATGCGGAAAGCGAGAGCATATGGAATGTCCAGCTTTTTAGATAATTCAGTTCGAATGAATTGGAATATTGCGGCTGAAGTTCCGGATTGCCGTAGCTGACGTTTGTCGGGTCGGAGATGTCATGGAATGAATTCAGCTGTCCGCCCCACGGCCGGCGAATCCTACGCGTATAGTTGATTTGCATCTCGTTGTCGTGAGGTAGGCTGTATGAGAGGAAGAGGCTTGGGAAGAGAGCGAAATTGTTTTTTCTGAAAGGAGCGACTTCCGCCTCGGTTTGCCCAAAGCCAAGAGACCGGGCCTTCGTCTGCCAGGCCTCTGCGCGTAGTCCGGCAGAAAAACTAAATTTCTGAACTGTCCCGCCTAAAGTGGCGTACAGAGCTGAGACATTGTTGTGATAGATAAAACGATTATATAACGCTTCATTCTGTGTCATATCAGCTTGGGAAGTGCCGGTATATGTATCAGTGGGAGTATTCTCATGGCTGTATCTACCATTGAATCCAGCCTCAAGTTTAAGCCATTCGGAAAGTTTGTTCGTGTAGTCGACTTTAGTCTCCCAAGATGAAGTAGACATATCCATATTCTGCTCCTGATATTTTTTTTCAGTATGGTCAGGATAGTCGATTTCTTCTGCATATGACCTCCAGTTCGGGCCTCCCCAATGGTTGTATCCGGCGATTACATCTAAGGTGTGGTGATCGTTCCACTTGTGGGTATAGTTGAATTCTGCGTGCATGCCTCGGTGGTCACCCTTGTTTTTAGAGTAATCGTCATTTATGAGCCAGTTGCCGGGTACGTTGGATTTATAGAGAGTGTTGGAACTGCTGTTGCTGTGTCCGAACATTCCGAATCCATTAAGCCCGATATCGTCTTTGTCAGTGAGGTGATATGTGAATCCGAGTCGGGCGAAGACGTTTTTACCTCTGTTCGGGCTTTTACCCTCGGAATTTGTGAATATTCCGTTGGGATTACCGTCTTCGTCGAGAAACTCACGGTTCATCTTGGAACCGCCGGTGTTTCGGCGCATTCTGAATCCAAGTCCAGCAAAGGCATCGATCTTCGATGAGTTATAGTTTATGTTGGCGCTTGCGTTGCCACCGCCGCGGGAGTTGGCGCTCAGTTCCACGCTTCCGTAATA
>JAIDTS010000307.1 GCA_029060585.1 Muribaculaceae bacterium | reverse complement strand
CACCCCACATCACAAAGGATGGTGTGACAGTTGCGAAGGAAATCGAACTCGAGAACGCTTTCGAGAACATGGGCGCTCAGCTCGTGAAGGAAGTTGCTTCAAAGACCGGCGATCAGGCAGGCGACGGAACTACAACCGCTACCGTACTGGCTCAGGCTATCGTCACAGAAGGTCTTAAGAACGTGGCTGCCGGTGCTAACCCCATGGACCTCAAGCGCGGTATCGACAAGGCCGTGTCTAAGGTAGTGGAAGGCATCAAGGGCATGAGCGAGGAAGTAGACGACGATATGGCTAAGATCGAGAATGTGGCTCGTATCTCAGCCAACAACGACGAGGAGATCGGCCGCCTCATCGCTGAAGCTATGAAGAAGGTCAAGAAGGAAGGCGTTATTACGGTTGAGGAAGCCAAAGGCACTGAGACTACAGTCGACGTGGTGGAAGGTATGCAGTTCGACCGCGGATACATCAGCCCCTATTTCGTGACCAACTCCGAGAAGATGGAGTGCGAGATGGATTCCCCCTTCATCCTCCTCTACGACAAGAAGATCTCAAACCTTCAGGAGATGCTCCCGATCCTCGAGGCTGTGGCACAGACCGGCCGTCCTCTCCTCATCATCGCTGAGGATGTCGACAACGAGGCTCTCGCTACTCTCGTAGTTAACCGTCTCCGCGGTTCCCTCAAGATCTGCGCAGTCAAGGCTCCGGGCTTCGGCGACCGCCGTAAGGAAATGCTCGAGGATATCGCTATCCTGACAGGTGGCAACGTTATCAGCGAGGTTAAGGGCATGCAGCTGAAGCAGGCTACTGTGAACGATCTCGGTACCGCCGAGAAGGTGACCGTCAACAAAGACAACACGACTATCGTCAACGGTGCAGGCTCGAAGGAATCTATCGATGCACGCGTGGCTCAGATCAAGGCTCAGATCGAAACCACTACCTCCGATTATGACAAGGAGAAACTCCACGAACGTCTCGCAAAACTCGCCGGCGGTGTCGCTGTGCTTTACATCGGCGCTCCCTCAGAGGTTGAGATGAAGGAGAAGAAAGACCGTGTAGACGATGCTCTCAGCGCTACCCGCGCAGCAATTGCGGAAGGTATCGTGCCTGGTGGTGGCGTGGCCTACATCCGTTGCCTTAATGCTCTCGATGAACTGAAGGGCGCAAACAACGACGAGACTACCGGTATCGCAATCATCCGCCGCGCTATCGAGGAACCGCTCCGTCAGATCGTGGCCAATGCAGGTCTCGAAGGTGCTGTGATCGTGCAGAAGGTGAAGGAAGGCACAGGTGATTTCGGCTACAACGCCCGCACCGACAGCTACGAGAACTTCTTCGCTACAGGCGTTATCGATCCCGCCAAAGTGACTCGCGTCGCTCTCGAGAACGCTGCCAGCATCGCCGGCATGTTCCTCACTACAGAGTGCGTGATCGCCGACAAGAAGGAAGACAACCCCGTGCCCCCCATGCCCGCAGGCGGCATGCCAGGCATGATGTAATCTCAATATAAGGAATATCAAGAGGCAGGGGAGCGAGATTCGTTTTCCCCTGCCTTCGCCATAATCTTAAGACTGAAGACTGAAGACTTAAGACTTAACCATTTTTGGCATAATATTTGTTATATCCTTTAGAAAGAAAGAAAAGAAAGGAACATAAAATGAAGTTGTTTAAACTTATTTTTTTGTTAAGATTTCGTCAGGTCTTCGAGTGGATTTTTCTTCATGAAGAAGGAGCGATGCGGGCATCGTGACTGATGAATGAAGGAAAATACGCCGAAGAGATGGCGGAAGATTAATAAAAAGAAGTCTTGGTTTGACTCTTCATTGTGATGTTTATGATTCGTAAATAAGTTTAATCAACTTCAATATATGAAGAACGACTATTCTAAGCAATTCAGGCCCATTCTGGAGCAAGCCTACGCCATCGCCCAGGAGTTCGAGTCCAAGGTGATCGTATGCGAACACTTCGTGCTCGCAGCCCTCCGCGATGAGAACGGCTATGCCCTGAAGATCCTGAAACAACTCCGCGTTCCCATCGACCAGATGCGGAAGGAAGTGGAGGAATACATCACTGATATTGTCAACTCAGGAGAGTCTACGACGCTCTTCGAGCAGCAATACCGCATCAGCCTTCCGGCCGTGCGCCATCTTCAGCTCGCCATGTCGGAAGCGCGAAAGATGCACGCATCGGTTATAGGCGGCGAACACATCCTCCTCGCGCTTATACACGACCAACGCTCAATGGACAGCGGATTCCTCAAGGAATTCAAGGAAAAGTACCTCAATTTCGATATCTCCATCCAGTCAATCGGCCCTGGGCAAATTCCCCCATTCCCCTTCGGACAGAAGAACGACAGCGAAGAAGACCCCGAAATTGAGGAGGACGATGACGATATGTATGAGACTACGGCCAATTCTTCTCAGAAATCTAAATCCGGATCGAAAGGGAAGGAAAAATCCGATACCCCCGCTCTCGACAAGTTCGGCTACGACATGACGAAGAGCGCGGCGGAAGGCCGCCTCGACCCGGTGGTAGGCCGTGAGACCGAGATCGAGCGACTCGCTCAGATTCTTTCGCGTCGCAAAAAGAACAATCCTGTCCTTATCGGCGAACCCGGTGTCGGCAAGTCTGCAATCGTGGAGGGTCTTGCACTTCGTATCAACCAGCGAAAGGTGCCCCGTGTGCTTTTCAACCGGCGCGTGATCGGACTCGACATGGCGGGAATGGTGGCCGGCACAAAATACCGCGGCCAGTTTGAGGAGCGCATCAAGGCCGTGCTCGACGAACTTACGAAGAATCCGGACATCATCCTCT
>JAIDTS010000306.1 GCA_029060585.1 Muribaculaceae bacterium | reverse complement strand
TGGCGTCCCTCTGAAGAGAAGTTCTGGAAGGCAGCCGGACTCGACAACTGGTGGCAGGAACTTAAGATACGTGCATCCTATGGTGAGATTGGTGACGACTCCGGCGCTCGTTTCCTTTATATGGACCAATGGGCTTACGGCGGCAACACAAAGATGGTGACCACCGGTTACGGCGGTACTGGCACTCCCGGTGTATACGACGATGGCTCAATCTATTCATATTATCGTCAGAGCGCGCTCGGCAACCCCGATGCCCACTGGGAGAAGGTAAGGAAGATGAACCTCGGTATCGACTTCTCGTTCCTCAACAGTATGTTCTCCGGTACAGTCGAGCTCTTCAAGGATAAGCGTGACGATATCCTCATCAGCGGCGGCGACCGCGCGATGCCCTCATACTTCGGTCAGACTCCTCCGACTGCCAACCTCGGAAAGGCTACAGTTTCAGGTTATGAATTTGAACTTCGTTTCAACAAGCAGATCGGCCGCGACATGCGTATCTGGGCCAACCTCAACATGACCCACGCGGCCAACAAGATCGAATTCCGCGATGACCCGGAACTCAAGCCTGACTATCAGAAACAGGCAGGCTTCGCAATCGGTCAGACCCACGCCCACATCAGCGGTGGCTTCCTCAATTCTCTCGACGAACTCTATGGCGCTCCCGTGCATGACGTCAACAATGAAAGCCGTCTCCCCGGCGACTATTATATCGTTGACTTCAACGGCGATGGTAAGGTAGACGTGGAAGACTCAGCTCCTTATGGATACACCGGCACTCCGCAGAATACCTACAATGCTACTATCGGGTACGAGTGGAAAGGCTTCAGCTGCTTCGTTCAGTTCTATGGTGTCACCAACGTGACCCGCGATGTCGGCCTGACTTCATTCTCGCACAATACAGACAACGTGTATAACCTCGGTTCCTGGTGGAACGGCTATGACCTTGACGGCGACGTTCTTCTTCCCCGCTGGTATTCTCAGTCAAGTTCCTACAGTAATGGTACTCAGTACCTCTATGACGGTTCTTACGTACGTCTGAAGAACGTCGAGATCGCTTACACTTGGACTGGCGGCTGGATCAAGAAGCTTGGTATGAACAACCTGAAGGTTTACCTCAACGGCAATAACCTCTGGCTCTGGTCGCGCATGCCCGACGACCGCGAATCAAACTTCGCAGGTTCTGCAGGCTCAGGTGCTTATCCTACCATGCGTCGCTTCAACTTAGGTATTAAGTTCAACTTCTAATTTTCAACAATCCAATCATGAACAGATATATAAAGTTTCTTGGAGCTATCGCGTTGGGAATGACGCTGACCGCAGGAATGACTTCATGCGAGGACTACCTTGACAAGGAGCCGGACTCAAACGTCTCTTCCGACACTCCCTTCAAGAATTTCACCAATATGCAGGGATACGTGGAGGAAATCTACAACTGTATTCCTGACAAGGCTAAGGCCTATTGGACTACTTCATGGAATCTCGGCGACGACGAGATCATGAATCCACAGGCTGAATCCGATCGCGTCATCCAGACTCAGATCGACCTCGGCAACTACTATGCATGGCAGAACAACAGCCAGTTCTGGTTTGCCGCTCAGAAAGGTGATCTCGATCCTACATCCAACAACCCGTTCAATCACCGTCTCGCAGGACACGCTTGGTATTGCATCGCAAAGGCAAACAAGGGCATCCAGGAAATCGAGAACTATTTCACCGGCACAACTGAAGAAAAGAACCTTATCCTGGGTCAGCTTTACTTCTTCCGCGCATGGTGGCATTTCGAAATGATGGAATTTCTCGGCGGCCTTCCGTATGTGGATCAGGTGTTCTCCGCATCAGAGACTCCACGTCTTGAGCGCCTTTCTTATGTAGAATGTGCCGACAAAGCGGCTGAAGACTTCCAGAAAGCTGCCGATCTTCTTCCCGTCAACTGGGATAATACTACAGCCGGTAAGAACACTCTCGGAAAGAACGAGCTCCGTATAAACAAGATCACTGCCCTCGCTTATCTTGGAAAGAACTATCTTTGGGCTGCCAGTCCGCTCATGCAGCATGGTGCTCAGACCGGAGGCGGACAGACCTACAACTACAGTCAGGATTACGCTCGTAAGGCTGCTGATGCTCTCGGTGAGGTCATCGCCCTTGTGGAGACGGGCCAGACACAGTATGAATTCGCTTCTTTCGACTACGATAACATCTACGATCATAAGAAGGCTTCCGGAGTGGAAAACAGCTATAGTGAGCTCTTCTTCACTTCCGGTAGAAGCTGGGAACAGCCCGGCGGCAAGGAGGCTCTCCTCCGTGGTCCTTCGGCAGGTTGGTCGTTTACACGCTACAATTTCACCCGTACATTCGGCCCCAACCTGCTTTGTGCTCAGGACAACCACATCCACCAGCCGACTGCAAACTACGTTGCCAACTATGGTATGGCCAACGGGCTGCCTCTCGACGATCCAGAGTCAGGTTGGGATCCCACTCATCCCTTCAAGGATCGCGATCCTCGTTTCTATCACGATATCGTCTTCGATGGTGTGAAATATATCAACGCAGAGCCTGATGCCGCTGATAAAGCTATGAAGTATGCTGGTCTTGCTACAGGCGGTTCGATGCGTGAAATAACCAAAGCAAGCCGTTCCGGTTATTTCTATCAGAAACTTGTTCCTCACACCTGCCAGAAGTATGACTCAGGTAGCGCCGATGACTACGGTCCCAACCCGCACAGCTACATTCCTTACATGCGTCTTGCGGATGTATATCTTATGTATGCCATGTCTCTTATAAACATCTGACGCTGCAGACTCATAGCCTTGT
>JAIDTS010000305.1 GCA_029060585.1 Muribaculaceae bacterium | reverse complement strand
CTTGTCAGCTACGATATTTCAGGAGAGTACTGGCTGAGTCAGGCTGGAACTGGAGGCGAAGGTGCTGTCGGTGGTGAACTTGGTGTCGGTAAATATATGGAACATGCCCGGAATCGCCTTCGTGCCTCTGTTATCCAAGGTCTGCTTCGCGGCGCTACAAGAATTAAGAATAATAATATTACTTATGGACTGACTTATCAGCATGAGTCTTTCCGCGACAGATCCAAGGAATGGGAATGGCGCGATTCCGCAGGGTATTCTCTTCCTACGCAGCCTGAAGGAGTCCATTTAATCTACAACCTCTCATCGCGACAGGATATGACTGCCAATCGTATGGCTCTGTTTGCTGAAGACGCTCTGTATTTTGAGACCTCCAAGGCTTACATTACTCTCAACGCCGGACTTCGACTCTCTTATTGGGATTTCAATAAGGAATTCCTCGTGTCTCCTCGCGCTAATATAAGCATAGCGCCGATATCCAACAATCAACTGACATTCCGCGCAGCTGTAGGACTTTACTATCAGTCTCCGTTTTATAAGGAATACAGGGCTACGGTTACTGATGAGCTCGGCAACGGTTTCATTCAACTCAACCACAACATAAAGTCGCCCCAGAGTCTGCAGTTTATCATAGGTACAGACTATACTTTCCGCGCCATGAACCGACCGTTTAAACTGACTGGAGAGGCCTACTTCAAGGCCCTTTCAAGACTCATATCATATGAATATGACAATCTTAAAATAGATTATACGGGAGTCAACGACTCCAAAGGGCATGTGATGGGACTTGACATGAAACTTTTTGGCCAGTTTGTAGAAGGATCAGACTCATGGATATCATTCTCCCTGATGAATACGGAACAGACACTCGACGGAATAAAGACTCCGCTTCCAAGCGACCAGCGTTATTCGTTCGGCCTATTCTTCACTGACTATTTTCCAAAATTTCCTAAACTTAAGTTTTCCCTTAGGGGAATATTCTCAGACGGTCTGACGATGACGGCTCCTCACGTGGCTCGTTCGGTCAATTATTTCCGCGCTCCGGCCTACAAGCGTGTCGACATCGGATTCTCCTATCGTCTTGTAGGTGGTGAGCAGGATGGTGTCCGTCCATACAATTTCTGGCGGCATTTCAAGGATATATCGCTCGCGCTCGACGTGTTTAACCTTTTCGACATATCGAATGTCAGCGGATACTACTGGGTGACGGACGTCAACGGTATAAAATATGCAGTACCCAACTATCTCACCCGGCGTCAGATCAACGTGAGGCTTTCGTTCGAACTTTAATACCACGACATATGGCTACAGAAGATAAAGATAAGGAAATCCACAGAACATTTGATATTTCAGACATATCGAGATATTTCAATCGAAAGACCGGGATCAGCAATCCGGAGAAGTATGCCGTGTATTATGAGGTGGAAAATGCACTCGATAGAACCGGTGCACCTCCTATCAGGGTACTCGGCCTGACAATAGCTCTTTGTCTGGAGGGAGACGGAGAAGTTGGAATAGGAGTGAAAAAATATAGGTTCTGTAAAAACAGCCTGATGCTGCTCAGTCCTAATCAATACGTACAGTCGATCAGTTCAAAGGATACCGTTCGCATCATGGCGATAGGTTGCAATCTTGAGATGGTAGAGTCAATCATGCCTAAGATTTCAGGGCTTCTCCCTCTCCTGATTCATAATCCTATCGAGTCTGTGACTCAGCTTTCAGAGGAGAATTCATTGGATATCCAGGAATATATGAATCTCGTATCAGCCAAGCTTAAGGCCAAAGACAGTCCGCTGAAGCGAACGAAGATTGCCAGCATTCTGCAGGCATTGCTTTGTGAAATAATCGAGATTCACTCGAATGTAACCGATGGTGTTGAAGTGCCTCGTTCCCGTAAGGAGGAGATCCTTTCAAAATTCATCCTTGAAATCCTTCAGAACTTTAGGAGCGAGAGAAGTGTAGCTTTCTATGCCGATAGACTTTGTGTCACTCCTAAGCATCTTTCGGCAGTGGCCAAAGAAATCACCGGTCATACGGCAAGTGAGCTCATAGATCATTATGTAATCATGGAAGCTAAGATCATGCTTGCCGAAACAGCTCTGACTATACAGGAAATCTCTAATAAACTGAATTTTGCAAATCAATCATTTTTCGGCAAATATTTCAAACATCTTACCGGATACTCTCCATCTGAATTCAGAAAAATGGCTTCGATTTGATTTTTACTTTATTTCATACTGATAAACCAAAAATAACAAGTATATGGCACAAAAACCAAGCATACCGAAGGGTACTCGCGATTTCTCCCCGGTGGAGATGGCGCGCAGAAACTATATTTTCGATACCATACGAGAGGCTTTCCGTCTATTTGGTTATCGACAGATAGAGACGCCGGCTATGGAGAATCTTTCTACACTTATGGGTAAGTATGGAGAAGAGGGCGATAAGCTCCTTTTCAAGATACTTAATTCTGGCGATTTCCTGAAAGACGTTAATCCTTCCGATCTGGAGGCTCGTAATCTACCGCGCCTCATCAATCAACTCTGTGAAAAGGGACTTCGTTACGACCTAACGGTTCCTTTCGCAAGATTTGTGGTTCAACATCGCAACGAGATTCAGATGCCTTTCAAGAGATTCCAGATTCAGCCGGTATGGCGCGCCGACCGTCCGCAGAAAGGACGCTACCGCGAATTCTATCAGTGTGATGCCGATGTTGTAGGTTCCGACTCTCTCTCAAACGAAGTTGAGCTTCTTTCGCTCATCGACTACGTCATGGGTAAACTTGGAATCCGTACTTGTATTCACGTTAATAATAGAAAGATTCTCACCGGCATCGCCGAGACCATAGGAGAGGCTGACAAGATAGTGGATATCACGGTTGCCATCGACAAGATAGATAAGATCGGTATAGACAACGTCAATGCCGAACTTCGGGAGAAAGGTCTTAGCGAGGAGGCCATAGCTGCACTCCGTCCGCTTCTTGAACTCTCTGGATCAAACGAAGAAAAACTTGAGAAGCTCTCATCTCTCCTTTCAGGAAGTGAGATTGGAATGAAAGGTGTAGAAGAAATGCGTGAGGTGCTCGAAGGATTCGGCGATCTTGGCCCTTCCTGTGGTGTGGAACTCGATGTCTCGCTTGCAAGAGGGCTCAACTACTATACCGGCACCATCATAGAAGTCAAGGCGCTTGATGTCGAGATAGGGTCTATTACGGGAGGCGGCCGCTATGACAATCTCACCGGTGTATTCGGTGTCTCCGGACTTTCCGGTGTCGGCATTTCATTCGGGGCAGACCGTATCTATGATGTACTGAATGCGCTCGATCTTTATCCTAAGGAGATATCCGGAAGTGTGAAGGCACTCTTCATCAATTTTGGCAAGGACGAGGCAGCCGCAGCCATGCGTTGTATTAAGTCGTTGCGTGATGCGGGTGTCTCCGCGCAGCTATATCCGGATTGCGCTAAGATGAAAAAGCAGATGCAGTTCGCCAATGCCGAAGGTGTTCCCTACGTGGTCCTTATCGGTGAATCAGAATTGTCTGATGGCACGGCGACGGTTAAGAATATGTCCGATGGTAAGCAAGTGACTGTCAAGCAGACTGAATTAGCGGAAGCACTATGTTGAAATTTGAGACATTCCTTCTCGGGCAGCCTTGTTGCCCTGAGGAGACTTCGACCGACAGATATTATTACGACTTGACCCTGCGGCTGATAAAGGCTGCAGAGTCTGTCCCGGTTATTGCTTCGCTCCATGAAGCTATTCTGGAAAGGGCTGCACTCTGCCTTATTGGATATTATCAAGACATGATCGCAGATGCCGGACTCTGGCATGGTTTCACGGATGAATGCCGTAGACTGTATGGCACCCCCGTGCCTTTCTTTCAGTTGTCTGAGGATTACATTGATTATGAACTCAACCGTCAGGATGTCGGGTTTATAGTATGGTATGCCGTTGCTATGTATTCCGACGACCGATGTATCTATCCCTTCCGGGAAGATCTGGTCGCTTTGTCTGATATCTGGTTTGACATGCTGGAGAAGGAATATGAAAAGTCGCCGGTGCCGGAAGGATATCATCTTGCTCATGAACTCGACGTTTATGCAGAAGAGGATCAGGAGATGATTCTGCGTCTCGGGAGCTGGCTCTATCTTCACAGCTGGCTTCTGCGTCCGGCGTTCGCTCTGACCGCAAGTGAGATGATTTCGGAGATGATAGCCTCTGGAAAAGGCAATGAGGAGATAGCCGAGTCTATGCAGGAGGCTGTCAGGCATATGCCTACTGGCCCACTTGCTCTTTATCTCAGGGAATGGGTGCATCTGACAGTACGTCATCGCCTCCCTTCCGGCAAGGAACGAAAGGAGCAGGCAGAGACGCATCCCGCTTTCGTCCGTTTGGTAAAGGCTACGGGAGGAGAACCGGTTACATTTATAGAGGGATATGAAGCATTCAACAGGTTTCTGATTGATCGTCTCGGATGGAAAGCGGGTGAAGAACATCTTTCTCAGCTAAAGGATTGTAGTGATTTCGTATTGATGGCCAATCCTGAGAAAGGTCTCCTTGTTGCTACGGACATCTGTCGATACATAAAGTCGCCATCCAATCCGATGTATGACGCTGACTATGCCTCCACGCACGCCATAGAGCTTCTGACCGTCAGAGGAAGATGTCCTCACGACCTACTTGCCTACATATGTGAGAAAGATTGGCTTCCTGACGCTGTATTCCCTGAAAGTGACGATCATGATCTTGTGGCTCGATTCCACGACTTCATTGCACGCTGTTATCTTCAGCTATATTATCGTGGCGACTGATTAGCCTCTGTTGAGACCTGTAACAAGAATTAAAAATCCCCCTTTCTTCAGCCTACTGGCGGAAGAAGGGGAGATTTAATCTGTATTGCGCGCTTAAAGATTTCCAAACATGGCTTTAAGTCGGAGCGAGATCACACCGAAAACGGCTTCTCCAAATATGCTGGAATTCATTTTTGATGTTCCAAGCTGGCGGTTGACGAATATGATAGGGATTTCGACTACCTTGAATTTCTTCCTCCAAGCCTTGAATTTCATCTCTATCTGGAAGGCGTAACCTTTGAATTCAATCTTATCGAGGTCTATTGCCTCGAGTACTCTTCTTCTATAGCAAACATACCCTGCAGTAGAGTCGCGCAATGGCATCCGAGTGATGAATCTGACATATGCGGAAGCGAAATACGACATCAGTACGCGCCCCATCGGCCAGTTCACTACATTCACACCTGTAATATAACGTGAACCTACGCACACGTCTGCCTCACGGTCTTTGCATTCATGATAGAGACGCGTAAGATCATCGGGATTGTGCGAGAAGTCAGCGTCCATCTCTATGATATACTGGTAGTCTCTTGCCAGTGCCCATTTGAATCCGTGGATATAGGCTGTCCCTAACCCGAGTTTCCCGCTTCTGCATTCAAGATGAATGCGGCCTGAGTATTCCGCCATCTCCCGTCTTACGGCATCCGCTGTGCCGTCGGGAGATCCGTCGTCTATCACGAGCACATCAAAGCCGTCTGGTAGACGCGTCTCCGTCCGTAGCATTGTAGAGATATTCTCGATTTCGGTGTAAGTCGGTATGATGA